>JALVQH010000256.1 GCA_027031505.1 Campylobacteraceae bacterium
GCTGCACAACAAAACCCGAGCCAACCGCCTGCAGGTACGCGTGGAACTGCAGGCCGATTGTTATGCCGGCGTGTGGGCGCACTATGCTCAGAAACGTTTCAACATTCTCGAGCCCGGAGACATCGAAGAGGCACTCAATGCCGCCAGCAACATCGGAGACGATACTCTGCAGCGCCAGGCTACCGGCTACGTCCGGCCGGACGGCTTCACCCACGGAAGCTCCAGGCAACGGACGGCATGGTTCAAGCAGGGCTTTATCAAGGGAGATCTACGTGCGTGCGATACGTTCCGGTGATCGTGACAAAATTGTTATTCTCATCCGAAAAAATGCCTCGATTTCGGATGCCGTATGCCGTGCGCTTCATCCAGAGCAAGAGGGGTGCAAATTGCCTGAAATGCACTCGACACTCCAGCCTTCACTTTCTCAAACGGTTCAATCGATACAGGCGGGAGAACAACGTCTGGAAAATGATGCCTGGATACAGCAGATAGGTGTGATGTTGGGGTAAGGGGAACTAAATCCAGAGAGAATCAGGTAACGAATTACAAATCATTTTGATTCCGGAACACGTGAGATATCAAAGCAGCCGTTACTCCAAGATGTCTTTGACAATGTACCAGGACTTGTAGCTAATAAATATGAGTTTCGGTAAGAAGTATGAGTAATAAATGTAGTCAGAGGAGGATGCAGATGATTTTTGCTCGTTACAGGATTATTCCCTGCGTTGCAAACTGAGCGGGGAAGATCCACATCACATAACCTGCCGCTGCGGCTGTCGTGAGCGCCGACCAGAGGAGAACGGCATGGGGATGGCGGGAGAACATACCGCCAATAAAGCCGACGATCAGTCCGCCGATGTGGGCACTCATGTCGATGCCGGGGATGGCGAATCCCAGGATGAGGTTGAGGAGGAGGATGCCGCCGAATTCGCGCAGGAAACGGCCGAACCGATTCCCGAGATGTTGACGATGGGTCAAAGCATAGCCGGCAATGGCGCCGAAGATTCCGAAAATAGCACCGCTGGCTCCAACCGTCACTCCGTCAGGATGGATCGCCGTCGAAACCGCAGCTCCGACAATCCCCGAAGCCAGATAAAGCGAAAGGTACTCACGCCACCCCATGAGCGTTTCGAGGATCGTGCCGACGATATAAAGTGAGACCATGTTGAGTGTGATGTGAGCCAATCCCGCATGCAGAAATGTCCCGGTGATGATCCGCCACCATTCGCCGTGTACGCCGATCGCCCAGCCGTACGTCGCCCCCAGATCCACCAGCGATTCCGTACTGAAAGGTTCAGAGGCAAGTGCGCACACCCCGTACAGGAGGAGGTTGATCGCTATCAGAAACGTCGTTGCCCGGTACCGTCGCAGTATGTCGCGCACTCGCTCAGCCGCCTCAGACAGGATGGACGATCGCCTCAGGGAAAATCACCCCATCTATCGAAAAGCGCGCCATCCGTTCTATCTCTTTTTCCCCGTCGATCAAAACGAGGATTTTTGCATCAAACAAATACCGCTCAGCCAACGGCTGAACCTCGATGGCATCTTCCTGTTGACAGACGATATAGTCGGCACCCAGCGCATTGGCAATCAGAGCATTGCGGACTTCGTTGACCGTCACGGCAAACGGTACGCCGTGATCCCGGCATGCATGCGCTAATTGGATCGCCTCTGTCAGCGGCTCGAGGAGTACAATCTCATCCTCGGAAATTTTGGAGAGCTCTTCTTGTGAAAATACCTTTTTGAACGAGGGTGACGGCACCCATGGATGACCAAAAATCAACATAATATCCTCCTAATCCGGCAGGCACTCTTTGGAGCAGTAATGTTTGCCTTTGACTACAATCGACTCTTTGACTGTGACATACGTTCCGCAGGTGGCGCATTCGACAAGTGTGTCGCCTGCGGAAGTCTCTTCGGAATTTTTTTCGCTATCGAAAATAGGAACGTTTCCCCCCAATGCACGGTAGATAAGGATCCCAATCACAACAAAGAGAAGAAGTTTCAAAAACATGTCTCTACTTTATCCACACGTAATGGCGTTTGTTCCACTGCACTATATCATAGTTTGGCTGTATCTCCAAAGCGGCCAGTTCCTCGGTGACGTAGCTTCCCTTGTAAAAAAGGTATTGCGTCAAAGATGCTCGCAGATGGGACGTAATATTCAACAGCATCCCGGTATCGGTAACTGCACGTGAAGTAATGAGTCCAAACGGAGCATGCTTGAGTTGTTCGACCTGCTTGCGCTCTACCGCAACATGTCCCAATCCCATCTCCATAACTGCGTATTTCAAAAACGCCGCCCGTTTTCCCAGCGGCTCGGCCAGCATCGTCGGCACTTCATCCCACACCGCCGCCAGCACCAGCCCCGGGAACCCCGCTCCCGTTCCCACATCGAGCAAACTCGTCGGCCGGTCGATGAAGGTCATCGGATAAAGCGAATCGACGATATTCCCGCGAATCGCATCATGGGTTTTTGCCCCGGTGAGGTTGTGGGTCTGGTTCCACTCGTGGAGGAGTTCTGTGAAAATCTCAAGACGGGACAGTGCAATGTCGGAGAGGGGGATGCCAGCTTGTGAAATCCGTGAGCCCAGAGAAGTATCCGGCATTTGATTTTTACCCATATCGGTGTGCAATTGCACACCCGCGTTTTTTGCCAAAAAACATACTGCAATTTCTCATTTCTAATTTATCATTTCTAATTCTCACAACAGGTGTCCCATCTGTTCTTTTTTTACCCGTAGATAATCGACATTGTACGGATTGGCTTCGATCAACAGCGGTACCCGCTCGACGATCTCTACTCCGGCGAGGGATTCGATCTTTTTCGGGTTATTGGTGAGCAGCCGCAGGCGGGTGATCCCGAAATGATCGAGGATGAATTCCACCACGTCATACGTCCGCTCGTCGGCGGCAAACCCCAGCTGATGATTGGCGGCTACGGTATCGAGTCCCTGATCCTGAAGCGCATAGGCGTTGACTTTGTTGAGCAGTCCGATGTTGCGTCCTTCCTGCCGATGATAAATAACGACCCCCCCCTCGGCATCGATCATCTCCAGTGCCGCTTCGAGTTGTTCGCCGCAATCACATTTGAGTGAGCCGAGGGCATCACCGGTGAGACATTCGGAGTGGACACGCACCAGTGGTGTTTCGGGAATCGGATCGGTGAAAATCGCCAGATGCTCCCGCTCCCCCTCTTTGAATGCCTGAATTTTAAATGTGCCGTGGCGGGTCGGCAGTGTAGCTATGTTGGACAGGGTGATGGTTTTCATGGGGGAATTATACACAAACTACATGGAAATTAGGCATCAGGATTTTTGGGGTAGAATACATCCAACGCTTATGTCTGCAAAAGGATTTTCCCATGTTTACCCGTTTTCGACGACGACGCATCCATCCGGTACTGCGTAATCTCGTAGAAGAGAGCCGTCTGAGTACCGACGATTTCATCTATCCCCTCTTTGTCCGCAGCGGCAGCGGGATTCGGGATGAGGTAGCGTCGATGCCCGGTGTGTACCAGATGAGCATCGATGAAGCGGTCAAAGAGTGCGATACGCTCAAGTCGCTGGGGCTCCATGCCGTCATCCTCTTCGGAATCCCCGATACCAAAGACTCCGTCGGAAGCGAAGCAATGTGTGAGCACGGGATCATCGCCGAGGCAGTACGGGCGATCAAAAAAGCCCACCCCGAGATGCTCGTCATCACCGATCTGTGCTTCTGTGAATACACCGACCACGGCCACTGCGGCGTCCTCGATCCGGTGCTCGAGACGGTGGACAACGACATCACCCTCGACAACCTTGCCAGACAAGCCGTCGTTCATGCCAGAAGCGGGGTCGATATGATTGCCCCGAGCGGGATGATGGACGGGATGATCCAGGCGATCCGTCACGGTCTTGACGCAGCCGGGTACGTCAATACCCCCATCATGAGCTACTCGACCAAATTTGCCTCGGCCTACTACGGACCTTTTCGCGACGTGGCCGAGTCAGCCCCGAGTTTCGGGGATCGTCGCAGCTATCAGATGAATCCGGCCAACCGCCGGGAAGCGATCGCCGAGAGCGTCACCGACGAAGCTGAGGGAGCCGATATCCTCATGGTCAAACCGGCTCTGGCCTACATGGACATCATCCGCGATGTCCGGGAGCACACCACCCTTCCATTGGCGGTATACAATGTCTCAGGGGAGTACTCCATGCTCAAAATGGCCGCCCGCGCCGGCGTGATCGATTATGAACGGGTGATGATGGAGACGCTGCTGGGCTTCAAGCGTGCCGGTGCCGATATCATCATCACCTACCATGCCAAAGAGGCTGCTGCTCTGCTTCACAAAGAATACGATCAGCAATGAAACCCGGGACGATCATCCGTCCGCATCTCTGCAATAAGGAGTATTATCATGCCCGCACGCGAATACATTGAGGCCGTCCTTCATGAAATCCAGGTACATTCACCTGGTCAAGTCGAATTTTATCAGGCAGCCGAAGAGGTGCTCCATTCTCTGCTTCCGCTCCTTGAAGAGGAACCCAAATATATGGATCAAAACATTCTCCGCCGCATCGTTGTTCCGGAGCGGACGATTATTTTTCGGGTGATCTGGACAGACGATGCCGGGAAACCCCGAATCAATCTTGGCTACCGGGTGCAATTCAGCTCAACCCTCGGGCCATACAAGGGGGGGCTCCGGTTCCACCCGAGTGTCAATCTCGGAATCATCAAGTTTCTCGGCTTTGAGCAAATCTTCAAAAATGCACTCACGGGACTCAGCATCGGCGGAGCCAAAGGGGGGAGCAATTTCGATCCCAAAGGAAAAAGCGACAACGAAGTCATGCGTTTCTGCCAGGCGTTCATGAATGAGCTCTACCGCCATATCGGACAGACTCACGATGTCCCGGCCGGCGACATCGGTGTCGGGGCACGGGAGATTGGCTATCTCTTTGGCCAGTACAAGAAGCTCACCGGACGTTTCGAAGGGATACTCACCGGCAAAAACCTCCGATGGGGCGGCTCCAATACCCGCAGAGAGGCAACCGGCTACGGTTCGGTCTATTTCGCCGAAAATCTTCTCAATGCGCACGGAGAGGAGATCAAGGGGAAGATCTGCACCGTATCAGGTGCCGGAAACGTCGCCATCTACACCATCGAAAAACTCCGCAGCATGGGGGCAGTTCCCGTCTCCTGCAGCGACAGCAAAGGGACGGTTCATCACCCCGGCGGCATCAATGTCGAAACCCTCAAAGCGATCAAGGAGGTCAACCGCGGCTCCCTCGAAGAGTACGCCAGACTCCATCCCGATGCGACCTATATCCCTCTGCACGAGTATCCCGAAGGGGGTCACGCCGTCTGGAATATCCCCTGTGATGTAGCGTTCCCGAGTGCCACCCAGAATGAACTGACCCTTGTCGATGCCAGGCATCTCGTCAGCAACGGTTGCCAACTGGTCAATGAGGGAGCCAACATGCCCACCACCCCCGAAGCCATCAACTACCTTCAGAAACACGGTGTTCTCTTTGGCCCGGCCAAAGCCGCCAATGCCGGAGGGGTAGCCGTCAGCCAGCTCGAGATGGCACAAAATGCCAGCATGGAGCATTGGAGTTTTGCCGAAGTGGATACCCGACTCTTTGCAATCATGAAAAACATTTTTGATACTGCCCATACGACAGCTGAAGCATACGGAAGCCCGGGCAATCTCATCGTCGGAGCCAACATAGCCGGCTTCAAAAAAGTCGCCGATGCCATGATCGATCAGGGGGCGGTTTGAGTTCCGGATATTTTATGGTAAAATACTCTCTTTGATTTTTTGCGCGCATCCTGCGTGCAATACGGGAGGTTGCTCATGCGACACTTTTTGACCCTTCGGGACTTTACCGCCGATGAGCTGCGTGAAATGGTTGCACTCTCACGTACGATCAAAGCTCAGACCCAACGGCACGAGTATGTCCCCTATCTCGAGCACCAGACCCTCGGAATGATCTTCGAGAAGAGTTCGACCCGAACCCGGGTGAGTTTCGAAACGGGGATTTACCAGCTCGGCGGCGTGGGTCTTTTCCTCTCATCCAGCGACCTGCAGCTTGGACGGGGTGAGCCGCTCAAGGACACCGCCCGGGTCATCAGTCGCATGGTGGATATGGTGATGATCCGTACCTACAAGCAGTCCGATCTTGAGGAGTTCGCCCGCTACTCCCGTGTGCCGGTTATTAACGGTCTGACCGACAGCTACCACCCGGTTCAGCTGATGACCGACTACCTGACGATGCTGGAGTTTGGCAAAGGAACCAATCCGGTTTGCGCGTATGTCGGCGACGGCAACAATATGGCACACAGCTGGCTCTATCTGGCGGCAATCCTCGGTTTTGAGTTGCACATCGCTACGCCGCAAGCCTACCAATGTGACCCGCAGGTGGTTGCCGAAGCCCGGAAGCTGGCTGAGACAAGCGGCGCCAGGCTGATCTTCGGTGATGATCCGGTTGCCGCCGTCTCCGGCTGCGATGTGGTGACCACCGATACCTGGGTAAGCATGGGACAGGAGGGGGAGAAAGCACAGCGCCTCAAAGATTTCGAAGGGTACCAGGTCAATGAAGCCCTCATGGCGCACGCCAGAGACGATGCGATCTTCCTCCACTGCCTCCCGGCCTATCGCGGCTACGAGGTGAGTGAGGAGACCTTCGAAAAACACGCCGATGTGATCTTCACCGAAGCCGAAAACCGCCTCCATATGCAGAAGGGGATCATGGTCTGGCTGGATCAGCAACGCAGTATCAGTAAATAGTGAATGGATAATAGTGAATAGTTCAGGTGGTTTCCCTGCGGGAAACTTTTCATTATAATATTAGAAAAGGAGAGCGATAGTGGTTTTGAGTAGATATAATAGTAGCTTTGGTACAAAGCATCCGCTACTATTCACTATTCACTATTCACTATTCACTCTCAAAAGGATCCCTTTTGAGTACCATTGATCTCGACAAATTCAGCCGCTATTCCAAGCCCGGCCCCCGCTACACAAGCTATCCTACGGCACTGGAGTTCAGCGAAGCGTTTGACTACGATGCTTATCTGAAGTACCTTGAGGCGGGTACAAATGCGATTTCGATCTATATCCACTTGCCGTTTTGCCGGAGTGCCTGCTATTTCTGCGGCTGCAACGTCGTCTATACCTCCAAAGAGGAGAAGCTCAGCCGCTACGTCGAATACCTCAAAAAAGAGATCGATATCCTCTCAGAACACTTGGATACTCAGCGGGAAGTGATCCAGTTCCATTTTGGCGGCGGAACCCCCACGTATTATCAGGCCTTTGAGCTCGATGAGATCATTGCTTATGTCAAGCAAGCCTTCCCCAATTGGAGCGAGGATGCCGAGATCAGCGTCGAGATCGATCCGCGCTATTTCAACGAAGAGCAGATGCAGGTGTTTCAAAAACATGGCTTTAACCGCATCAGCTTTGGCGTGCAGGATTTTGATCCCAAAGTCCAGGAGACCATCCATCGCATCCAGCCCTACGACGAGACCAAAGCCGCCGTCGATCTGGCGCGCCGCTACGGGATCGAGAGCATCAACATGGATCTGATCTACGGCCTGCCGTACCAGACGTTTGAGAGCTTCAAATCAACCCTTGAGCTGGCACGCACCATCGATCCCGACCGTCTGGCCGTGTTCAACTACGCCCACGTGCCGTGGATGAAAAAAACCATGCGCAAGTTTGACGAGACCACCATCCCCGGCCCCGATGTGAAGCTCCGCATTTTTCAGCACACCATCGACTATCTCACCGGTCATGGCTACAAGATGGTGGGTATGGATCATTTCGCCAAACCCGAAGATGAGCTCTTCGGTGCCATTGCCAAAGGGGAGCTGCACCGCAATTTCCAGGGCTACACCACCAAAGGGGGCGCCAATCTCATCGGAATCGGATTGACCAGTATCGGCGAAGGGGAGCGCTACTACGCCCAGAATACCAAAGAGATGAAAGCCTACGAAGCGGCCATTGATGCGGGGCGGCTCCCTTTTGAGCGGGGGGTTGATCTGACCGATGATGACGTGATCCGCAAGGCGGTGATCATGGAGCTCATGGCCAACTTCTCCATCGACATCCCCCGCGTCGAGGCGGAGCACGGGATCGATTTTGGCGAGTATTTTGCCGACGCACTTGAGGCACTGAGAGAGTTTGAAGAGGCGGATTTGCTGACGATGGACGGCGACAAAATCCAGGTCAGCCCCACCGGCACCCTGCTGATCCGCAACATCGCCATGCCGTTTGATGCGTATATGAAAAAGTACGCCGGCAACAAAAAGAGCTTCTCCAAGACGGTGTGATGAAGACAGCACAAGAGATATTTAACTACGCTGCTACCAGCGACGAATGCATCAAGTGCGGGAAATGCATCCCCGGCTGCACCATCCACATGATCCATCCCGACGAGACCACCTCTCCGCGAGGATTCATCGACCTGCTCGGTGCCTATCAGAGCGGCGAGATCGAGCTGGACAAGACGGCCAAAGATATCTTCGAGAGTTGTTTCCTCTGTACGGCGTGTACCGAAGTGTGCCCCAACGATCTGCCCACCGATATGGTGATCGAGCAGGTACGTAAGGACATTGCCGACCGATTCGGGATCGCATGGTTCAAGCGGGCGTTTTTCACCCTCCTGCGCCACCGGTGGCTGATGGATTGGATGATGAAGCTGGGCTATACGTTCAAGACGTGCGCCTTCGCCGATGAGCCGACACGCGGCGGGATGATCCCCCGCTTCAAGATGCCCATCATCAAGAGCGGTCGCCTGCTGCCGAGCCTCTCCAAGACCAGCTTTCTCAAAAAATATCCCGAAGAGAACCCCCACGGCGGCAAGCGCCGTGTGGCGATCTTCATCGGCTGTCTGGCCAACTACAACTACACCACCGTGGGTGATGGTCTCATGGAGATCCTCGAAACCCTCGAAATCGATGCCTTTATCCCCAGGCAGCAGATGTGCTGCTCGGCTCCGGCCTATTTCACCGGGGATTTTTACACCGTCGAGACGCTGACCAGGCAGAACATCGAGTATTTTGAGACGTTTTTCGATGAGATTGAGGCGATGATCGTCCCTGAGGCGACCTGCTCGGCGATGATCAGCCACGACTGGGAAGTGTTCTTTCGCAATCAGGGGATGGACGACTGGGCCGACCGCGCCCGCAAACTCAACCAGAAGATCTTCATGGCGACCGAGTGGCTGGAGAAACACACCGACCTGACCGAGCGCCTCGCGGCCAAAGGGGTACAGATGCCCGCCACCGTCACCTACCACGACGCGTGCCACGCCGCCAAAGTCCAGGACATCCGCGAAGAGCCCCGCACGCTCCTCTCCCAAAACTACGACATGGTCGAGATGAGCGACCCCGATCGCTGCTGCGGATTCGGCGGCGTGACGACGCAGACCGAAAAATATCACCTCGCCGAAGCCGCCGGAGCCCCCAAAGCCGCCATGATCGCCGAGACCGGAGCCCAGGTGGTCAGCGCCGAATGCAGCGCCTGCCGGATGCAGATCGGCAACTCGCTGCATCAGGCGGATGTGGATGTGGTGGTCAAGAATCCGATTGAGTTGATCGCGGAGGCATTAAGGGCATAATCAACCACGCGCAGGGTGTGCAATTGCACACCAACCGCTGCTTGCATTTGAACTCGAAAAAAAGAGGGCATCATCGAAAAAATCGTGATCTCTGATGCACCCGACACAAGCTTCATGGTCAACAGCATGGAGGAGGTGCATCGCCGTCTCGATCAGGCAGAAAAGCGTGGAGAGTATATGTCCCACGATGATCTCTGGCGTGAGTTTGGTGTAAATTAGTACGATGAAAATCGTATACGAAGAACAATTTCATTCCTCTCTCAAAACAATCGTCGATTACATCTCCTCCACGTCCCCCTCTTTGTCCAGCAGATAACACAAACGCAGGCCGTGGAGGAAGATCGCCCAGGAGATGTAGATCCAGAGGAAGAAAAACAGCAGCGTGCTCAGCCCCCCGTAGATGCTGGTGTAGGTGTGATTGTGAAGCGCGTAGAAGAGAAAAGCACTCTTGGCCAGGTACCAGATGAGGGAGGAGATGAACGAACTGATCAGAGCGGCGGCAGGTTTGATCGGCTCTTTGGGGGAGAGCTGGTAAGCGATATAAAAAAGTCCCCAGACGATCAGAAACGGCAGCAGAAACGTCAGATGGAGCATGGAAGCCAGGGGCAAAGTCTCCAGCGCTGATCCGACCCAGAACGAACCGGCGACCAGCAGAGGCACCAGAAGGATCAGTACGGCATAGGTACGCAATGCCCACGAGAGACGGCGTCGGGGGGCTTCGAAAATATCATTGACTACATGATCGTAATCGCGAAAAAACATCACCGCAGCAAACAGCACATATCCGATCCCCATGAGCCCCATCTTCCCAGCATTTTCGACAAACGTATCGACGTATCCCATGATGAGTTTGGAGTGGGTCGGGAGCAGGTTTCTGGCCAGCAGATCGTGGATCTGGGCATAGACATTGTCAAAAGCGGGCAGGTAGGTCAGGATCGAGAGGAATATCACCAGCAAAGGGATAATGAAAAAGAGCGTACTCCAGCTCATGCTGGCCGCATAAAACCCCAGCCGTTCATCAAAGAGATCTTTGAAAAAATCCCGGATGAAAACATAGTAGGTGTGCAGGAGTTTTCGCATCGGATCACCTTGACAAAGAGCGGATCAGTCGGGCAAACCCATCTTGCCGGGGTTGAGGATATTGTTCGGATCAAAGGCATGCTTGATATCCCGAAACAGCTGCAGCTCGGCAGGGGTAAAAGCGATGTCCATGAACTCGGCTTTGCTCAAACCGATACCGTGTTCGCCGCTGAGGGTACCCCCCATATCCACCACCAGTTGGAAAATTTCCCG
>JALVQH010000257.1 GCA_027031505.1 Campylobacteraceae bacterium
ACATCCAAAGAGCCTTTGCTGGACGAGATCCGTTCACTGATCACCCGGTGCACCTTCTCCTACACCCGTCAGACCGAGATGAAGGGGCTGGGGCATGCGATCCTGACGGGTGAGACCCTGATCGGTCGGGAACCCTTTGCCGTCATTCTTGCTGATGACCTGTGTACCAATGGTCAGGAGGATAACGTCCTTGCTCAAATGGTCGAAGCCTACCGACAACACCCCGGCCACTGCATCGTCGCCGTCGAGGAAATCCCCAAAGAAGAAACCCACAAATACGGCATCGTCTCCCTTGATGAAACCAAGCACGAGTCACCAATTACCAATCACCAATCACCAATCACCATAAAAGACATGGTCGAAAAACCCGCCCCCGAAGATGCCCCCTCCAATCTCGCCATCATCGGCCGCTATATCCTCACCCCGGAGATTTTTGACATCCTCAGACATACCGAACCGGGCAAAGGGGGTGAAATCCAGATCACCGATGCACTGCGCCAACTGGCTGCAGAGGGCAAAGTCCTGGCCTACCGGTTCGAAGGGCGACGGTTTGACTGTGGATCGGTGGAGGGGTTTGTGGAGGCGACGAATTATTTTTATCAGATGCAATCGCAAGAAGCCAACCTCTAAGTATGTAGAGGGTATAATTCAAAAAATGAACCACAAGGTGTTGTTTTCCGAAGGAGAAGGCGTGGTTGATATAGACAAAATTATCCCAGAAATTGTTGAATATCTCAGACCACTACGGCCTGATAAGATTATCCTTTTTGGCAGCTATGCTTACGGAAAACCAAATGAAGAGAGTGATATCGATCTGCTTCTGGTTAAAGACATAGACAAACATAAGGCCAGAGACTATCTTGTTGAAGCACAACTAAGGGTCAGAGATTTAATAGCGAAATACAAAGTAGGCTTTGATTTCCTTGTAGCCGGTGATGCTTTTCTAAAAAACAGAAAAGATTTTTTCTACCAAAAAGAGATTTTAGAAAAGGGCAAAGTTCTTTATGAATAGGCAAGCATCCAAAGAGTGGCTGACGATTGCTTTTCATGATTTGCAGTCTGCGCATATTTTGTATGAAGCAAACCATTATACAGATAGTATCGGAACCGATCTTCAGCAGGCTCTTGAAAAAAGTTTCAAATCATTGATAGCGTATAAAAACGAAAAAATACCTAAAACGCACAATCTGCTCGAACTGTATGAATACATAAAGAGTGATATTTTTATCGACGAAGCCGAACTTATTTTTCTGGCCAGAGCAACACAGTATTTTAAAGAGGACAGATACCCAAATCCGTACTATTCTTTGCCATTGCGTGAAGAGATAGCCGAGGTTCTTGCATTTTCTGAGAATTTTTTCGAAAGCGTTTGTGCTGTTCTTGGGATTGAGCGTAAGGAGTTACTCGAATGAATGTAAATATTTCTGATGAACTTACTCTTGCTGTCCTCCGTCATGCCGAAACGATCCGCTCCCAGAAATCGCTGGCGGAGCAACTGGGCTACTCGGTAGGCAAGGTCAATTTCGTTCTCAAAGCCCTCATTGCCAAAGGATGGGTCAAAATGGAGAATTTTTCCAGCAGCACTCACAAACGCCAATACCGTTACCTCCTCACCCGCGAAGGGATCGAAGCCAGGATTGCCCTGACGGAGCAATTCATCGAGCGCAAGAAGCGGGAGTATGATGAGTTGGTGGCGGAGCTTGAGATTGCGAAGGGGAGGCGGATATGACGACACAAGAGTTGCTTGCACGTTTATCTGAGTTGAAAGATGAGCTCAAAACTCGTTTTGGTATTGAGGAGATTGCTTTGTTTGGCTCCTATGCCAGAGGAGAGGCAACACAGCAGAGTGATGTTGATATTGCAATTCTTCAGATGAAAGAAAAAAAATTTTCAAAACGATCAGGCGCAAAAGAATTTCTGGAGCAGCAATTGAACCTAACAATAGATTTGGGCTATTTCGATTCAATGAAAACATTCATAAAGAATCGGATCAAAAAGGACATGATCCATGTCTAAGCGACCCATAGATTTTTTTGTTTATGATATTTTTGTGGCTATCCTGAAAATTGAGCAAACTGCATCCAGGTTTGACAATCCCCAGGATTTGCTGCATCATTATACGAGCTGGGACAGTATTATCCGTGAGTTCGAAATCATTGGTGAGGCAAGCAAACATCTGCTCAAAGAGGGCGTTTTGCCAAATGATAAAAGAGCCGTTGTTGATTTTCGTAATGTTGTTATCCATGAGTATTTTGGTATTGATGCCGATGAGGTTTGGGATATTATTCATGAAGACTTAAGGGCTTTCAAACAGTCAGTTATTGCTATCATAGACCAGTATGAGCACACGGTAAAAAACGAATTGATTGATACCTTTATCCAAGACAACCAATATCTGGATTTTGTTGTTGAGGCATTAGAAAATTTGAAAGGGCGTGCATGATGCTGAACTCGGCAGGGATCGAAGCCGGGATTGCTCTCGCGGAGCAATTCATCGAGCGCAAGAAGCGGGAGTATGACGAGTTGGTGGCGGAGTTGAGCAGGATGGAGAATTTGAAATGACCGAAGCTAAAATAACAAAATTTGAGACGCTGGAAAGTAAATTGATTAACTATAGTGGCACTATAGTTATCATTGATAGAGATGTTGCTGAGCTTTTTGGAGTAGAGACAAAAGAGGTGAACAAGGCTGTAAAAAATAATCCAGATAAGTTTCCAAATGGATATATCCTCGAACTGACAAAGGCTGAGAAAAATGAACTGGTGAAAAATTTTCACCGGTTCAGCAGCCTAAAACATTCAACCGTTCCTCCAAAAGCCTTTACAGAAAAAGGTCTCTATATGCTTGCAACCATTCTCAAGAGTGAAGTTGCCACAGAAGCCACATTGCAGATCATCGAAACTTTTGCCAAGGTCAAAGAACTTTCGCGCAACATTAATGGCATCATGAAAACAACGGACGAAGCCGTACAAAAAGATCTGGGAAAGAGGGTCTTTGCCTTCAGCAAAATGGATGAGCGTTTGCTTGAGGCAATAAGGAGCTTGAAATGACAGAGCTATTCATTGAGCGCAAGAAGCGGGAGTATGAGGTGTTGGTGGCGGAGTTTGAGAAGCATAGAAAATCCAGCGGGAAGGTGCATGCATGACAAAAGCAGCCATTTTGGAGTTTCTGAGATCTCACAAAGATGAGATGCGTCAAAGATTTGGTCTGGTTACTGTTGGGCTTTTTGGTTCATATGTTCGTGGAGAAGCCACAGAAAAGAGCGATATTGACCTGATGGTTGAACTTCGGAGCGAAAACACATTCAGGAGCTTTTTTGGGCTAAAAGCCTACCTTGAAGACGCTTTGCAAAAAAAAGTGGACATGGGTACCCGCAACAGCATCAAACCTATTGTTTTCAACCAGATAAAAGAAGAGATAGAATATGCGTAAAAGAGACATCAGGCTTTATCTGGATGACATTTTGGATTCTGCCGAAGCCATCAAAACATATACTGACGGTCTGGAATTTGATGATTTCATCAATGATCGAAAAACATACAGTGCTACTATCAGAGAATACATTATTATCGGCGAGGCGATTTCGGTACTCATGGATATTTTGGAAGAGTCGGCTCCGACATATCCGTGGCGCATGGTCAAAGATTTCAGAAATGTAATTGTGCAT
>JALVQH010000258.1 GCA_027031505.1 Campylobacteraceae bacterium
GGAGATTGCCTTCCCGAAACATGTTGCAGACAATAATGGGGAGTCTGTTCTCTTTGGCCAGCGCAATAGCCGTATCGTCCATCACACGGATGTGGTCACTCAGCGCCCGGTCATAGGTGAGGGTGTCGAGTTTGACTGCATCGTCATATTGGGCCGGATCTTTGTCGTACACACCGTCCACTTTGGTTGCTTTAATCAAAAGCTCCGCTTCAATCTCGCTGGCACGCAGTGTTGCGGCCGTATCGGTGGTGAAGTAAGGATTGCCCGTCCCGCCGGCAAAGATCACCACCCGTCCTTTTTCGAGATGACGGCGTGCCCGGCGAACGATGAAGCTCTCGCCGATTTCGTGCATATCGATCGCCGACTGCAGACGAGCCTCAACACCGAGATGTTCCAGCGCCTCCTGGATCGCCACGCCGTTGATCACGGTTGCGAGCATCCCCATATAGTCACCGCTCGTACGCTTGATGATTCCGTCACGGGCGGCACTGACACCTCGAATGATGTTGCCGCCGCCGACAACGATTGCCACTTCCGTCCCCTTCGTGACCAGCATTTTGATTTCGTTCGCAATAAACTTGAGGATTTGTGTATCGATACCATATCCCTCGGCTCCCGCCAGCGCTTCACCCGAAAATTTCACCAATACTCGTTTTGCCACCATCAATGCACCTTTACATTTTGGCGCGATTATACCGAGAAGGGGGTTAGAGGGGGGTTAATCACCTCAAGCAGCGGAACAGCTCCGCATGCCGGAGGTTCAGCCGCATCATGCACATTAAAGATACCGCATGATACAATGGCTTCTGACAATTGTGTGAATGCCGTAATCGGCTGGCTGTCACAACAACCCGACTGTGCCGCGATCGACGTCGGGCAATACGGAGTGTTGCTCATGAGAAAAATGTATTGCCTCGTTTTTTTGATTTTACTGATATTTTTTGCGGCATCCGGCTGCACCGGAAGCAACCGGCAGATACAGCATCATCGTAATCCAGACCGACCGGAAAATCTGGAAGGCGTTGTATTGAACATGCAGGATTTGCAGGGCAGAAGTGCACGGTTGGTCAACGGAAAATTTGAAGGCGACCACCTCTCAGTCCGGGTGCTGCATAAAGCGTTTGCAGATTTTGACCGCGACGGATCAACCGATGGAGTCATTGCCGTATTTGAAAACACAGGCGGGACAGGCAACTATCGTGCACTGTGCCTTTTGTTCCGCCGGAAGAATCGGTGGGTTCATGCCGATACGGTTTTTATCGGTGACCGCATTCGAATCGTAAATCTCAGCATAAAGGGGGGCAACAAAATAGAGTTGGTATATCTTGACAGAGGAAAAAGGGACACATACAGTGTCGATCCGTATCTTCGCAAAACGATCCGTTTCAAGGTTGCAAACGGAGTGTTCAAAAGGTTGAACGGCTGATGCATTCCCCGGATTAATCCCGAATACCGGAAGATTGTCGTCAGTTTTGACACGCAACAAAACATGCACTGGAGTGGTCATGGAAACAAAAAAACAACTCGAGGAATTTCTGGCATATCTGGTGGATCACAACGGAAGTGATCTTCATCTCAAAGCAGGTTCACCGGCACACATACGCGTCAACGGCGAACTGCTTCCCATTCAAAGGCACCCTCTGCCCGATTCGAAAGTGCATGCCTTTGCGCGACACATACTCGGCCCGACGCTGTACGGCAAACTCCAAAAGCAAAAAGAGTATGATGCTTCATATTCCCTCGATGATACCCGAAGGTTTCGTATTAATTTTTTCTACCAGATCAATGGCTTGAGCATTGCATTTCGTCTCATTCCGGCTCAGGTTCCAGGCTTTGAAGAGCTCCATCTCCCCGTTTCGCTCAAGGAGTTTGCCGATCTCGAAAAGGGATTGATTCTGGTCACCGGACCCACCGGGAGCGGAAAATCCACAACCGTTGCCGCCATCATTGACCGGATTAACCGGCACCACCGAAAACACATCATTACCATCGAAGATCCCGTTGAGTTCATTTTCCGGGAAGACAAATCCATTATCAGTCAGCGGGCAGTCCACGACAACACCTTCTCATTTGAAAACGCATTGACAGCTGCTTTCCGTGAAGATTTTGATGTGCTTCTGCTTGGAGAGATTCGATCACTCGAGACCATGCGGACCGCTCTCCATGCTGCCAATACCGGGCATCTTGTTATCTCGACGCTGCACACGCAGGGAGCCATAGAGACCATCAACCGCATCATCAATATGTACCCCGCACACGAACACGATCAGGTGCGTCTCACTCTCGCACAGCTTCTCAAAGGGGTAATTTCCCAGACACTGGTTGTCGGACGGAGCCAGCAGCGTCTGCCGGCCGTAGAAATTCTCAAAGGGACTCCCCGGATTACCGAGATGATTATGAACGATCGCGATTCGGAGATCCTCGAAGCCCTTTCCGGCGGAACACGCACCTATGGAACTCAGACGCTTGATCAGGCACTCATTGGTCTCTTTGAGTCCGGAGCAATCGATGCCGAAACCCTCCTTGCGCATGCACGAAATCCTTCAGATATGCAGTTGTATCTTGATGGAATCCGCTGAACGGTTCACAGCCGAATGAGGCGGAGGGGGTTGATGTATTTGGAATTTTGCGTTGCCTGAAAAATCAGTGTGCGCTTGATACGGCCTATAATGGTTCCTTTCCTGACGCGGCTCCCCCGGTGCAGCAGGGGTGAAATGCGATCCAGTGCAGCATAGATCGTGTGGAGGCGGTTGCCGTGCTCAACAATAACCACTTTGCCCAGCATGCTGTTTTCTCCGATATAAACCACCTTGCCGTTGAGGACATTCCTGACTTTGGCATCATTTTTGCGTGCACGCAGGACAACGTTGTCATTAAAAATTTTGATTTTATAAATGGGATCGATGTAGGTACCGAATTTTTTGACCACCTCGGCATGAGGAAGCGGAGAGATGGTGCGGGGACCCCGGTAGGCTTGAATGCTGTTGATCTGATACGAACTGCCGTATTGTTTGACACGACCGGCCGCTGCCGGAGGGGTCGGAATCTGAGGCGTCGTATAGGTTACCTTCCGCCCTTCGGCTTTGGCAGCTTTGATCCGGGCGGCCTGCTTCTCGCGGAGCCGTTTGAGCTGCTCTGTCTTGCGCTTCAGTTCCGCACGGCGCGCCGCTTCTTCCTGCCTGGCCCGGGCAATCTCCTCTTTGCGAAGGATACTCAGCTTCGCCAGAGTCTGCCGGAGCAATTTCTGGCGCAGCATCAGATTTTTTAACTGTCTTCGATACTCCTTCTCTTTGGCAGCAAGGGATGCCAGCAGTGCCTCTTTCTCGGCTTTCTTCTTCTGGTAGAGTTCCCGTTTGGCCTGGATGGATCGGATACTTTTCCTGATGGCATCCCGTCGGGCAACCATTTGAGCCTTGGCGTGTTTGCTCCCGTCAATCCGGGCTTTCAGATTTGCAAGGATGTGATTGTTCTTTTGTTTATACACCTCGTATGCTTCCTGCTGAACCACTGATCCTGGTGTTGGATGGTTGATAGCCCGCATAGCTGTTATGAATGCAAATTCATCGGCAAGCAAATGGATAAAACGTTCATGGTGCGACTTGATGGTGGTGTCAAGTTTTCGAATCTCCCCTCCAAAACTGTCGATACGCCT
>JALVQH010000259.1 GCA_027031505.1 Campylobacteraceae bacterium
GCTACACCGCCCTGGACGAAGAGCGTGTCTGCGCCCGCTGTGCCGAGGTGCTTGGGTGATGTTTGACCTCTCCCAGCCCGTCCCCACCAGCGTGATCATTGGATCGATCGTGTTTATTTTTGTGCTGGTTGGGATCGGGTTGGGGGTTGTGGGGTATTATAAGAGGAAGTTAGAAGTTAGAAGTTAGAAAGTAGAAGTTAGAGATTAGAGATTAGAGATTAGAGATTAGAGATTTTTTCCACTGTTTCGTGATCGGTACTCAGCCAAAAAGATACTATATTTCTCTAATTCGCCCTCTTTTTCACTCCAGCGTTTAACATTGTCAAAATCAATCTCATTTTTTAGCGCTACCAATACCGCTTGTTCTAATGATCGCGCATCATCCCAAAAGTAATACGCAGCCAGACGATCCTTGACGCTGTCTGTGGGTGTAATGATTCTGAGTACACCATAATCGGTCTCTATCTCTGAAATCTCTTTGACCAATTCTTGACCGATTGCCAGAGGACTTGCAGGAAATTCGACGGTATAGTCCATGTCGGGATGGCGAAAATGTTTTCCTTCTTCCCTGAAGCCCAATTCGAGCATTTTCTTTTTGATTTCGTTATGCCTGTAAATGCTTTGGTCAACCAAATCTATGTCCATAGAGGTGTATTCGCCAAAACTGTAGATTTCTACGCAAAACCCACCTGAAAGTGTTGTCTTGATATCGATATCCAATAGCTCCTGGCATATGAAAGATGCAATTTCGAGATTGCTCATCTCTTTAAAGTTCTGTTTCACTGTTGTCGCCTTTCAGGATATACGGTTTACCTTTTCTTCTCGGGGCTGTTCTGCTGAATTTCAAGGCATCTCGCAATTCATCCGGATAGGCTTCTAACGCCTTTCTTAGCAACATTTTAAGCTCCGGCAAGAAATAGTATCTCGGATTGAACCGGTACAATCTTGATCGTCCTACTTGAAATCCGACCAAGACACCTCCCTCCTCCAAAGCATCTAGCTGTTTGCCTATTTGCGAGGGGTTTACGTTAAAAAATCTTGCTA
Organism: Campylobacteraceae bacterium; assembly: GCA_027031505.1. Taxonomy (GTDB): domain Bacteria; phylum Campylobacterota; class Campylobacteria; order Campylobacterales; family Sulfurovaceae; genus S017-3. The sequence goes on from JALVQH010000259.1 coordinate 1,045, forward strand.
TTTTGCTGGCATAGCCTTCGTTTTTTGACAAAAGGTATTGCAAAACCAGTTCTTTGTCTTTTGAACCCAATAAAGTTTTTAACATTTTGACTCCTTTGTAAGTTTAGATAACTATATTATAGTTAAAATAAACCATTTTGTCAATATATTCAATCGCGTTTATTTTTGTTTTGTCGGGACTGGGTTGTGGGGTAAATAAGAGGAAATTAGAAGTTAGAAAGTAGAAATTAGAGATTATACTTTTTCACTATGCATAGATCAACTCACTTTGTATTTGCTTTTTAAAAGGTGACGGACTGTTCAGGTCAAAAATATCGATCTTTCGGTGAAAGATTTGACGCAGGTTTTCACGCAGGGATGCAAGTAATTCAAAGTAACCATAGGCGTTGATCTCTGTTCGCAATGCCTCACTTTTGGCGATGGCAATATCTATGTCGCTGTATGGAGTTGGCTTCTCGCTCGCATAACTGCCAAAAAGAGCGATTTGTTCAATCCCTTCTGCTTTTAGTTGCGGTTTGAGTTCCCGGAGTTTTTGTAGTATGGTTTCTTTTGTCGGTTTCATAGAAGTATTATAGCACAGTTCCAACTGCATGCTATCCCATCCATTTGATCTTGGGTTATATTTCTTATTAAGTTTAGTGTAAACTGTTGAAATTTACTCATGCCACATCTTTCAAGATGACACGTGACTGGCAAGCCTGATGTGATGTATAGGTTCCGTATTCAGGAGATGTGGAGCCAGCAAAGAAGGAAAATATGAAAGAAATAGTGGATAAATTAGATGGATATCTGCACTCAATAAGACGACTTGCTAAAGATAATTGTGATTATTGGGCTATACATATCGAGGTAGAAGATGATATTGAAAAAGCAATACGTGATTATTTTGCGGAAGCCCACATTGAAACAGAGGTAATGGGTATAAAAAAAGTCGATTATGACATTATTGAAAAGCATTTTGATAGATTTATCACAAAACACTTGACAACAAATACCGAAGATCAAATATATATGCTTCTTTGGGATATTGTTGAATACTATGGTATGGCATCAACACAGATTAACCCCGATGGACCATTTAACCCTTTGGTTAGTGAAGGTGCATTAGAAATAACAGTGAAACAAGAAGAGCCTTTTCATAAAGAATTGATATATTTTTTAGTACAAATTGAGAATCAAGCAATTCTAACTGGACTCGGAATTCGCGCTTGAAAATATAGGAGATAGACAGAAGCGTTCACCCCGCCCAAAACAACTTTTCGCTATAATCTGAAGCAATTTTACTCCAACAGGATAAATTGTGATCACCCTCAAAGAAGCCCTTTCTAAAACCCCCGAAGCAATACAGACATTACGCGATGAAATCATGGCGGCTGCCCAATCGAGCGATCTGAACGCTTATGTCGGTTTTGAACAAAGCGGCAGCGGTATCCCGATCCTGCTCAAGGACAATATCCAGGTCAAGAACTGGAGTGTCACGAGTGGATCGAAGATTTTGCAAGGTTACATTGCTCCGTACGATGCGACGGTGGTTGAGAATTTGCGTGCAGCCGGGTTTGCACCGTTTGGACGGGCGAATATGGATGAGTTTGCGATGGGCTCAACCACGGAGAGCAGCTACTACGGTGCCACGCGCAACCCGCGTGACCCTGAGCGTGTTCCCGGCGGGAGTTCCGGCGGATCAGCTGCAGCGGTGGCGGCGGGCATTGCGATCGCGGCACTGGGGAGCGATACCGGAGGCTCGATCCGTCAGCCCGCGGCCTATTGCGGTGTGGTGGGGTTCAAGCCCACGTATGGGCGTGTCAGCCGCTATGGGTTGGGTGCGTATGCTTCGAGTCTCGATCAGATCGGCCCCATCACCCAGAATGTCGAAGATGCCGCGATCCTTTATGACGCGATCAAAGGGCACGACCCGAGGGATTCCACTTCAGCCGAGTTTGAAAAACAACCGATCTACGGCCACATCGACCCGACGCGCAAGTTGACCATCGCGGTGATCGATAACTACATCGCCGAAGCCGATCCGGCGATCCGGAATGCCTTTGCCCGAACTCTCGAAACGCTTGAAGCAGCCGGACACACCATCGTCCACCGGGAGATGACCCACACCAAATACGACATCGCCACCTACTACATCCTCGCTACTGCCGAAGCGGCAACCAACCTTGCCCGCTACGACGGCATCCGCTATGGACGGCGTGCCGAAGGGGCTACCAATGTCGAAGAGCTCTTCGTCAAAACCCGCAGCGAAGGGTTTGGCGAAGAGGTCAAACGACGGATACTGCTGGGCAACTTCGTCCTCAGCTCCGGCTACTACGATGCCTACTATCTCAAAGCCCAGAAGGTGCGCCATCTGATCCGTGACGAGTACAACGCGATCTTCGAAGCAGCCGATCTGATCCTCTCTCCCGTGGCACCCAGTGTCGCCCCGAAGATCGGGGAGCTGGCCGATCCGCTCGAGATGTACAAGAGCGACATGTACACGCTGGCGGTCAATCTCGCAGGATTGCCCGCTCTCTCCCTGCCTGTTGCCGATGACCCCGAAACGGGGATGCCCATCGGCCTGCAACTGATTGCCAAAGCGTTT
>JALVQH010000260.1:0-3033 GCA_027031505.1 Campylobacteraceae bacterium
TTGACGCATGCGGCTTTGAGGTGCCGAAGCACTTTCCCCGGATCACCTATGCCGAAGCGATGGAGAAATATGGCACCGACAAACCTGACCTCCGCTACGATCTGGCGATGGTGGACGTGATCGACATTTTCGAGCGGTGTGACAATGAGATCTTCTCCAGAATCGCCGCCTCTCCCCACAAAAACCGGATCAAAGCCCTCCGGGTTCCCAAAGGGGACGAGATCTTCTCCAAGCGCCAGATGAAAGGGTTCGAAGAGTATGTCCGCACATTCGGCGCGCAGGGTCTGGGCTACTTCCAGATGAAAGAGGAGGGGCTCAAAGGCCCTCTGACCAAATTTTTCACCGACGAGGATCTCGAGGCGATCATCGACCGGTGCGGACTCGAAGTGGGCGATGCAGTCTTCTTCGGTGCAGGGGATAAGAAACTCGTCCGGGACTACATGGGGCGGTTCCGGATCTATCTTGCCGAGCAGATGGAGATCATCCCGCAGGATACCTTCGCGTTTGTCTGGGTGGTCGACTTCCCGATGTTCGAGGTCGAAGAGGGTCGGGTCAAAGCGCTCCACCATCCCTTTACGATGCCCAAATCCCTCGACACAGACGATATTGAGGAGATCGAGTCGATCGCCTACGACATTGTACTCAACGGTACCGAGCTTGGCGGCGGATCGATCCGTATCCACAAAGAGGATATCCAGGCCGAAATCTTCAAGCTTCTCGGCATCAGCGAAGCGGAGGCCGACGCCAAATTCGGCTTCCTCCTCGAAGCGCTCAAGTTTGGCGCGCCGCCACACGGCGGATTTGCCCTTGGGCTTGATCGGATGATCATGCTGATGACGGGTGCGGAGAGTATCCGTGATGTGATCGCCTTCCCCAAGACCCAGCGTGCTCAGTGCCTCCTGACGGGGGCACCCGGCCCGGTCGATGGTGAACAGCTCAAAGAGCTCAGCCTCCGTATCCGCCAGACTCCCAAGGCATAAGAGCCCCCATAAGTGATGTTTTTTGAACGATACTCTGGCAGTCGCAAACGCAAGCGCCCCTTTCAGGGGTTGAGTGCTCCTTTGTCGCATCGTTCAAAAAACATCCATATTTCATAACCATATACAAGGAACCCACCATGAAAAAACTTTTCCTCATCATCGGAGCTCCCGGCTCCGGCAAGACCACCGACGCGAGCCTCATCGCCGAGAAACACCCCGAGCAACTCGTCCACTACTCCACCGGAGACATGCTTCGTGCGGAAGTAAAGAGCGGCAGCGAACTGGGCAAAGAGATCGAGAGCTACATCTCCCGCGGTGCGCTTGTGCCTCTGAATATCATCGTCGACACCATCGTCTCGGCGATCAATCATGCACCCGTGCCCAATGTCCTCATCGACGGCTACCCCCGCAGTGTCGAGCAGATGGAGGCGTTTGACACCATCGTCGCTGACGAGAAGGAGATCGACCTTACCGCAGTGATCGAAGTGCGCGTCAGCGAAGCGGTCGCCCGTGAGCGGATCCTCGGGCGTGCGGCCGAAGCGGCTCCGGGCGAAGGGCGCAGCGACGACAACGAAGCGGTATTCAACGATCGGATGACGATCTACACCGAACCTCTCGAAGCGATCCAGAACTTCTACACCGACAAAGGGCTCCTCCATGTCATCGACGGTGAACGCACCCTCGAAGAGGTGGTCGCCGATATGGATGCGTTTGTATTGAGCAAGATCCAGTGACGTTGGCGGCAGGGTTTCAACCCTGCACTGTGAGGGGATTGAAATCCCGCCTCCTGTTTGAACATCTTTGTTGCGGGTCTATACACTCATAGTTGTACTGACAAGAATAAAAAAAGGATCCCCAATGATTTTCCGTCTTGTTATGTGGTTCGTCCTGATCGTCGGCGGGATCGTCGGCGGTTTCCTCATAGATCCGATCCTCTTCCCGGGCGCTCATGCTCATTGGGGATTCCATATCCTTTCGTTTCTCCTTGGCTCTGGATTGCTCAAACTCGTCCTCACCATCAGCCGCAACACCGGACGCACCCTCGCCCGACTCGGACGTCGGGGTGACATTCCCCGTATGGAGACCAATGTTCTCGTCACCGACGGACTTTACGCCCTCATGCGCCACCCGATGCACCTTGGACTCCTCTTTTTCCCCCTCTCGATCGCCCTGATCGTCGGTTCTCCGTCGTTTATCCTCATCATCGCTCCGATTGAGATGCTTCTGATGGTCGTGATGATTAAAACCCTCGAAGAGCCCGAAGCGATCGCCAAATTCGGGGATGCTTATCGGGAATACCGGGAGAACGTGCCTATGTTTTGTGTTCGGATTGCGTGCATTCGGGCGTTGTTGACTCCGGTTGCGCCGAATAAGCGTTAATACAAGAATAATCTCTCTCGATATTCTCATGTGTATTTAGATTGGGAGATTAGATAAGGAAAATAATTAGAGGAAAAAGATGAGTCGAATAAAGTACTATAGCTTTTACTTTTGTTTAGGGGCATTTTCTTATTGGTTACCAGATATTCTGATTCAATGGATTAGGCCGCCCCACAAAATATGGATAATACTACTTACATTTTTTGTGCCCTTGATTGTGGCGGTTATCTGGTACAAATTACATGACAGAAAAGTATATTCACTGCATCGCATAGGATTCCCAATATTTATGTTGATTGGTATATGGATAATTGCACCATTGGCTATTGCAATAGGTATGATTCCAGCCGGTGGTAATTTTTTTGAATCTGATCAAATTGGAAATTTACTTACATTTATATCTTTCTTTCCAATAGCAACAGTAAGCATGAGTACATACAGTGGAAGTTTTGGCGGTATTATCTTGGTTTCTTTATTTCTTATTGCAGCTTCGATTTCAGGCCAAGAAAATAAATCTAACTCCAAGTAAGTTTTGACAATGTGCATAGGATTGTGCAATTGACACCAAATCGCCGCTCGTTCCCACGCTTTGCGTGGGAATGCATACATTACCGTTTGTTTGCTATTGGGTGTTTTGCTGGAGTATTGCATTGAAGTATGCGTTCCCACGTAC
>JALVQH010000260.1:3043-3621 GCA_027031505.1 Campylobacteraceae bacterium
GAAGAGAAAAATATGAAAGAGGAAAAGTACCTTGACTAAGAATGTGACAGATACCTATGATGTCTCAATGTCCCGACTTCATCAAAAGGCACTACATCCAGACCGCACACCATGCCTGAAACACCCATAAGATGGGCATAACTGTTTCAAGCTTTCCTTGTAGTGCCCCATTGACTTTCTGTTAACTGTTTTCCGGTATAATGGGGGCATGTTTATACGAGTCAAATCCAAATCATCCAGAAAAGACCCCGGTGGTTTCAGAAAATCGGTTCAAATTGTCGAGAACTTCCGCATTAAAGGGAAAGTGCGCCAGCGGATTGTCAAACATGTCGGGGTGGCTCATTCCCCTGAGCAGTTGGAAGATTTGAAAGTTCTGGCAACTTCGATCCAGATTCAACTGGAAAATGAAAACGACCTTTCCCTTTTTAATCCCGAAGATTTGACCAGAGACCTTCTGGTTCCCAAGCCCGAAAAGGGCGATCCTTTCAAAGAGGAGGATTACCAGGTCGATATCCGTACCCTCGAAGAGGAGAGCCGGGTCATTACCGGTATTCATGATATATATGGAACCTTGTTTG
>JALVQH010000261.1 GCA_027031505.1 Campylobacteraceae bacterium
ACGCAACAGTGAAACAGTCGAACGGCTCTTTTTTTATCTGCTCAATATTGCAACAGGGATACTGAACTATACAACACTCTCCAAAACATTCTCCATCAATGACAAAACCGTCAAAGAGTACATCAACCATTTTGAAGATGTGTTTCTGTTCAAACGGATCGATAAGTTTCACACCAAACAAAAAGAACAGATCAAGTCAAGCAAGAAGCTGTATGTATTGGACAGCGGATTCTTACAGATCGCACCGGCACACTCCCGGAATTTTGGTGTTGCACTCGAAAATAGTGTTTTTAATATACTGAATCAATCTTGCGAAGATTTAACCTACCTGAAAGAGAACAGGGAGATAGACTTCAAGTGCGAGAAAAAACTCTATCAAGTCTCATACGACATGGATGAGGCTAAAACCAGAAAAAGAGAGATGGGGGCTTTTGAGTTTTTAGACCGAGAAGCTCAATTCGAGCATCGTATCGTCACCTATGACGAAAATCATGTTGAAGGCGATATCACCATCGAAAGTTTTGATGTGTTCGCTCTGACCCGTTACGAAGCTGGAGCTTCGTAACGAGAGAAAGAACTTGCTCTTTTAAGGAGTAGAGGTTTAGCCCGTTAAAATGGTACCATACGATGAAGCTTCATTGTACGGGACTGAAGTCCCTGCTCCAAAATACCTGAATTCTTTCACAGTTCCTCCAGCTGCGGAACGAAAGAAATTCTACCCTCTACCTTCTACCCTCTACTCACCAACTCTTCCCGCAGCGCCCCCTTGTCGATCTCTTTCGAATGAAGCGACTTTCGCGGCATCGCGGCATTGTAGCGAATCTGTCCCGGCAGCATATAGTGGGGCAGGTGCTGTTTGAGCTCGAAGAGGATCTCGTTTGGGGAGAGTTCGGCGGGGGCATTGTAGATGAGGACGATCTCCTCCTCGATCGCATCGTCGGGAACCGAAAAGACGGCGCATTCGGTGATCTGGGGCAGGTGGTCGCGTACGACGCTCTCGATCTCGTAGGGGCTGACACGGTAACCGCGGGTTTTGATCATGTCGTCTTTGCGGTCGACGAAGTAAATGTATCCCTCCTCGTCGGCGTAGACATAGTCCCCGCTGGCGACGACAATCTCGTCAGTCAGGCGCCCTTCGGAGTGGATCACCTTGTCGAGGATCGCGATCGATTTGAAGCGGCGGACGGTCTCCTCGGGGGCGTTCCAGAACCCTTTGTAGATGCAGGCACCCCGGTGGATCAGTTCGCCCACTTCGCGGGGGGCGCAGGCTTCGCCCGCCTCGTTGAGGATGTAGAGGTCGACGTCGGGGACGGCTTTGCCGATCGAGCCGGGGCGGATGTGGATCTGTGCCGGGTCGAGGTAGGCCGATCGGAACGCTTCAGTCAGACCGTGCATCGAGTAGATCTCGGCATCGGGAAAATGAGTCTGGAGATTGCCGATCATCTTGGGGGTGAGGTTGCCCCCCGAGGAGGTAACAGCACGCAATCGCGCAAACTGCTCCGGGGCGGGGATGCGGTGGGGCTCTTCGTCGAACATTTCGGTGATGTGGATCGGCATCAGCGGCAGCACCGTCACCTCATCGCGAATCAGATGAGCAAAAAAGTCCGCCGGCAACACAAACCGGTGAAGTGCCAGCGTCCCGCGGGTGTAGAGGGTGGCAAAGATCTGGTTGAGTCCGTAGTCGAGGTTGAACGAGAGAATCCCCGAGAGGATATCGGCATCGGTAAGTTTGAGGTAGGCCGAGACGATTCGGGCACCGTCTACGAGCGCCCGGTGGTCGATAACGATCCCTTTGGGGTTGCCTACGGTGCTGAACGAATAGGTGATGGCGGCATTGTCGTGACTCTTGATGCTGCAGGTATACGCAGGGGCGTGACACTTGTAAATCTCTTCAAATGAGACGTCGCTCTCATCGGAAGCAGTATAGCTGATAAGTCGTCCTTCGTAGGCAATCTGACGAAACGTGTCGATCTTGTGTTCACCGGTGACGAGGGTGCCGATCCCGGCATCGTCGATGATGTAGCGCACCTGCTCCGGCTTGAGAAGACGGGTAATGGGGACGACGATGTGATCCGTCGAGAGAATGGCGAGGATCGCAAGGACTTGATCGATGCTCTTCTCGGAATAGATCCCGATCCGGCTGCCGCCGGGGAGATCGAGGGTGCGGAGATAGCTGGCAATGCGGTTGACCCGATCGAGAATCTCGGCGAAGGTCAACCGACGCCCATCGTGGACGAGGGCGACTTTGTCGGGAGCGAAGCGGGCAGCGTTTTCGATGAGGGCGCGGACGGTATTGACGGTCATGGGGGGCTCCTTTTGGGTCGTTCAGCCTGGGTTAGCGTTCATGGCATGGGGCAGATTGCACATTCTTTCACACTTTCTTTAAAAACTCATCCGTATAGGAGCAGGGACTTCAGTCCCGTCCAAAAAAGCTCCATTTAGTAGAACGGCTTTGACGAGACCAAAGTCCCTGCTCCTGATTGGAATACTCGTTCTACGCTCATTCGGCATACTCATACGTCCATACGGCATACTTCCGGTCGATCACCACACGGGGGGTCTCGTGAAAGCGGAGGATTTTGCTGTAAAAAAAGTGCACCACCTTTTCGATCTCCTCATCTCCAAGTACCTTGGTGATCCCGCCGGTAAAGACCACGGTGTTGAGGTGCTCGAGGTGCAGCTCCACATAGTCGGCGTGGTGGCGGGAGACTTTGTAGAGGACGAGGAAGATCGCCAGCTGCATCAGCACCCGGGTTGCCGCCTCGCTCTCCTCTTCGAGGATCGATTCGGTGGCACCAAGATGCCCGAGGAGTTCGTAGACGTATTCGTTGTGACGGGCGGTGTAGACGAGCGATTCGCGTGATTTGTAGACGCCGAGTTTTTTGAACACGAGCCGATCATATCCCCCTTCGGTCACCAGCCGGTCGCGCACGAGATCGCGGCTGTAGTGGATGTCGGTCGTCGCCCCGCCGATGTCGATGAGGACAAACGGATCGACCACATCGAGGTGGGTGTGGATGCGTGCAAGGGAGCGGTTAACGATGTAGGGGGTGGAGTAGATCTGATTGGCGGTGATGGCGTAGAGCTCTTTGATCTCCTCTTTGCCCATGATGTCGGCCTGGTAGAGGTCGGTAAGGTAGGGCTTGAGTTCCGATTCGTCTATCCGCAGGCGATCGTCGATGATATTGTTCAGCGTTACCAGATTGGGGATCGATTGGGTTAACCATGCCCGATCGTCGGCGCTGCCGGCGTAGACGATGTTTTGGTACTTCACGCTAGAGAGGAACCGGATGAGCCGATCGTCAAACTGCCCCCCGGCTCCATCGATCGCTCCTGCAAGGATCACCACGTCGATCGTCCCGCCGGGGATCGGTGCCTGCTCGATGTCGCGGTAAAGGATGGTGTCGATAATGTTGATGCCTGAGTTGTAGGCGATGTTGGTAGCGTATTTGAGGCTGAACGATTGACTCAGCCCGATGATGAGGGTACTCAAGCCCCCGTTGGCCGAGCTGCAGATGAAAATCTCTTCGGGAGAATGGCGGTCGATCTGTGCGCCGCATTTGGCACGCAGATCCTCATAAACAGGACGGGAAAAATCGCGAAAATGGTGCCCGATCAC
>JALVQH010000262.1 GCA_027031505.1 Campylobacteraceae bacterium
ATCTACACGCTCTCGCGGAAACAGACCGAATCCCTTGCCGCCTGGCTCCAGAGCCGGGGGATCAAGGCACGTGCCTACCATGCCGGACTCCCCACATCCGAAAAAAAGACCACCTACGCTGATTTCGCAGCCGATCGTGTTCAGATTGTGGTAGCAACCATAGCGTTCGGGATGGGGATCGACAAAAGCAATATCCGTTTCGTCGTCCACATGGCGCTGCCCAAAACGATCGAGAACTATTATCAGGAGGTAGGCCGAGCCGGGCGGGACGGGCTCCCTGCAGAAACGCTGCTTCTCTTTTCGGCTGCCGACGCGGTGCAGCAGCGCAGTTTCATTGATGATTTGCCCGAAACACCTTACAGGCAACATGCGTATGACAAACTCGATGCGATGGTGCGTTTCGCCGGCGGGGAAGCCTGCCGTCATCAGGCGATTGCCCGTTATTTTGGCGATACGATTGAACCGTGCGGCGATCGATGCGACAATTGCCGAATCCCCTCCGCAGGGCGTGAGGATGTCACTATTGCCGCCCGCAAACTCCTCTCAGCTATTGTCCGAACCGACCAGCGTTTTGGTCTCCATTATGTTGTCGATGTCTTGCGGGGCAGTCGGGAACAGCGGATACTGGACAACCGTCATGATACTCTCTCGGTCTACGGCATCGGCAAGGAGTATGCCAGATCCCAGTGGCTTGCCATCGGGGATCGTCTGTTGGAGCTGGGGGCTGTGGCCGTCGGTGAGTATAAGGTCTATGTATTGACACCTGCAGGTGTTGCGATCCTTCGGGGGGATCAATCCGTCGAGATACGTTCCGATCGTCTAACCGTTCGCAAAAGTGAATCGAAGAAGCGATCGGCACCCTTCGATCTCGATGCAGCTCAATCGGAGCTTTTCGACCGTTTGCGCGCACTCCGTATGGCGATTGCCACGACCAACAGCATCCCCCCCTATGTGGTCTTTTCGGACAAAACCCTTCGCGAATTGGCCATTGAGCAGCCAAAAAACCGACGTCAGATGCTGGAGATCCATGGAGTAGGAGAGGTGAAGTTTGAGCGGTATGGTGAGGAGTTTCTGGCATGCCTGAATGGTGCGCAGTAGCGCACCGTGTATTGGTTATTTGTGTATTAGTATATTGGTGTATTAGTTATTGGTGTATTAGTATATTGGTGATTGGTGATTGGTGGTGGGGACGCGATTTCAGTCGCGTTTGATTGTTGGTCTATGGTTGATAGTGGATGGTTGATAGCTGATGGATATTCGGGGCTGGCTATATCATCCCGTGCCGCCGCATGTAACCGTAGGCAAACGGAATTTCGATGAGCAGATATGTGACGGCGCTGTACCAGAACCAGTTGGTCTCCCCTCCGAAGAGATGAAAAGGTACATTTGTTCCGTAAAAAAGGACGCCGGCAATGCCTATGCTGCTGAGGGATGTGATCAGATCGTAGCGGGAGAGGCGACTCAGATCATAGGCTTCGAGACGCTCAAAGAGCCAATGGTAAGCAAAACCCAGTACCAAAATATTGACCGTCAGGATCACCAGTTCGTTATCGGAGAAAAAGGGGATCAGTTTTTCTCCCATACCGTTCCTTCAGCCGTATCCATGATTGCGATTCCCATTTCCTTGAGCATATCCCGAATGGCATCGGCGCGCTCAAAGTCTTTGACCCTTTTGGCTGCGTCGCGTTCGGCAATGAGGGATTCGGCGCGGGTGACGAGTTCGGGAGAGAGCCCCAGCTGGAAGTAAACATAAGGGTCTTTCCCTCCGAATCCAAGCACTGTGTCAATCAGAGCAAGATTGGCCAGTGTTGTTTTTTTCAGCTTTTTGTTTTTGGGATCGGCATCGAGCGCCTCGTTGGCGGCATTGATCATCCCATCGACAACAGCGAGGGCTTCGGAAATATTCAGATCATCGCTCATGGCCTCAAGAAGGGCGGATTTGAATGCCGGATCGGGTTGGGAGGGGGTGCCGGGGATGAGACGCTTCTTGAGGCGGTAGAGTTTGTCGAGGCGCTTTTTGGCCGCAAGCAGATCGACTTCATTGAAGTTGAAGTCGTTGCGGTAGTGCACCCCGATCAGATAATAGCGCAGGATCTCCCCGTCGTACTGTGCAAGGGCATCTTTGAGAAAAAAGCTGTTGCCGAGGCTCTTGGACATCTTCTCTCCGTCGATCTGGACGAATCCATTGTGCATCCAGTATTTGGCGAGGGCATGCCCGGTGGCGCAGCGGCTCTGCGCTGCTTCGTTCTCATGGTGAGGAAAGAGCAGATCGGCACCTCCGCCGTGAATATCGATGCTGTACTCCGGTGTCCCCTCGAAATGCTTTTCGATCATCGCTGAGCACTCGATATGCCATCCGGGGCGCCCCGAAGAGAAGGGGAGATCGAAGCAGACGCGATCGCCCTTTTCACACGCTTTCCAGAGGGCGAAATCTTTGGGATCCCGCTTCTCATCCATGTGTTCGACACGGCTTTGACTCTCGTCATCGCCGGCGCGGTGGGAGAGGGAGCCGTACCCGGTATCGCGAGCGGTGTCAAAATAGACATCGCCGTTGCTCGTCTGATATGCGTAACCGGTATCAAGGAGACGCTGAATCATCGACTGGATGGCATCGAGCGATTCGGTTGCCCTGGGCTCGATGTCGGCTCGTCGGACACCGAGCTGCCCCATCTCATCGAGGTAGCGGTCGATGTAATAATCGGTGATCGTCTGCATGCTCCGGCCAGTCTCCTCCATCTTTTTGAGTATCTTGTCATCGATATCGGTGAAGTTTTTGGCGAGGGTAACGTCGTATCCGAGTGCACGGAGTGTCCGAACAAGGAGATCGAAGCTCAAAGCACTGCGAGCATGCCCGAGGTGAGCATCGTCGTAAACGGTCGGGCCGCAGACATAGATATCAGCCCGGCCGGGATGGATGGGCTCAAAAGGGCGCTTGGTGCGGGTGGCACTGTCGAAAATGACCATAGCATAACCTTGCAAGGGGAAGATAGGCGGGTATTATAACGCAGGGCAGGTTAGGGTGCCCCGTGGAGCGGGGCAAAAAAGAAAACTCAGTGTTTGTCAATAAGGAACGAAATCTTGGCATTGATGCGGTATTTGACGATGGCATCCCCCTCAACTTTTGCACTCATATCGACGATATAAATCGACTTGATGTTGTCGATCGACTTGCTGGCAGCTTTGACCGCTTTGGCGGCGGCATCTTCCCAGCTTTTGTTGGACTGGGAGAGGACTTCGATTACTTTGACGACTTTGGACATGATGTCTCCTTTCTGTTTTTGGGATGGACTATTGTATCATAGATAAAGATAAGGACACCTCTAAAAATTCATATTTTTTTGTCCGATACTCTGGTAGTCGCAAACGCAAGCGCCCATTTCATGGGTTGAATGCCCCCATTGTCGCATCGAAAAAAAGATTTTTAAACGTACCCATAAATTCAACCACGAATCCATCCGATCAGATGGAGATTGACCGCATAGAGGAACCCGGAGAAGAGGATCATCGCCGCTGCCCAGTAGAGCAGTTTTTTCGAGAAGAGGATTGCTCCCATCTTTTCCCACCCCAATTCACGCAGTGTCAACCCAAATGAGACCCACCCACCGATGCTTCCGGCCAG
>JALVQH010000263.1 GCA_027031505.1 Campylobacteraceae bacterium
CTGTTTGACCGGATGGCAGCTCTGGAGATTCTGCTTGAAGAAAAAGAGCTCGAAGACGAGTTTGAGCAGATGCTGAAAACCCTGCCGTTTACCGATTCTGCCCGGTTTGAAAATACCAAAAACTCCCTCTACATTGAGACCGTTGGCGCCATTGTCTCGCAGCAAGAGTAGGGGAGTGAAACGTGCTCGAAGCGGTTGAACGCCAGATCCAACATTACATCACCGATCTTGGGGATCCGGATGCCCGGATGCTCTACCGTCGTCTGCCTCACGGCAAGCGTTTGCGTGCCCGGCTGATCCTCACCATTGCCGGCACCGGTCTGCCTGCGGTCAAAACAGCAGCCATCGTCGAGATGATCCACGCGGCCAGCCTGCTGCACGATGATGTGCTTGATGAGGCATACGTCCGCCGGGGCCGCCCCTCGATCAATGCAGCCTTTGACAACAAAACCGCCATCATGTTCGGCGACGTGCTCTACTCCAAAGGCTTCCATGAGCTCGTCGATATCGATCGAGACGTGGCACGGATCATCTCCGATGCCGTCGTGCGCCTCAGTCTCGGAGAACGGCAGGACATTGTACTGGCCGAACGGTTCAATGCCGACCGCACAGCGTATCTGAATATGATCGACCAGAAAACTGCCGCTCTCATTCAGGCCAGCGCCGAAGCGGCTGCACACCTGGTCGGCAAAGATCGCCGGATCTACCGCACCTACGGACGCAACCTCGGCCTGGCGTTTCAGATGATCGACGATCTCCTCGACGTCACCGAAGATGCCGCCACCCTCGGGAAGCCGGCTATGCACGATTTTGCCGAAGGGAAAACGACCCTGCCCTATATTTATCTCCATGAAGCTCTCAAAGGAGCGGATAAACAACGTCTCGCTGCTCTGCACGGGCGTCCTCTCCAGCCGGAGGATGAGGCATGGATCCGCACCGAGATGGACAGGCATCATGCAATCGAGCGCAGCCGCGACGAAGCCAAAGAGCTGATCGAAGAGGCGATTGCCCTGATGGCTGATGCCGGTGAGACATCGCTTGAAGCGATCGCCCGGTCGATGATCGAGAGGAGTTTCTGATGCAGTACCTTGTCGTAAGCTTCAACTACAAAACCTGCTCGCTTGAAAGCCGGGAGAAAATCGCGTTTGTCGATGAGGCGGCTACCCGGCGTTTCCTCGATCTGTTTGTCGGCCTGGAGATGGTGGTCGAAGCGTTTGTCATCAACACGTGCAACCGGATCGAGATCGTCGCGGCAACACGGGACAACTTCGCCACCTACCATGCCGCGATCGGACTGCTGAGCAAGCTCACCGATGCCGACTTCGACGAATTGAGCTCCACCGCACTCCGTCTCGAGGACGAAGCGGCGGTCGAGCACCTCTTCTCCGTCGTCTCTTCGCTCGATTCGCTCGTCGTCGGGGAAGCACAGATCACCGGACAGGTCAAAGATGCGTTCCGCCTCTCGCACGCCAACGGCACGGCCGGACGCGAACTCAACCGGGTGCTCAGCTACGCGGTCAAGTGCGCCGCCGAAGTGCGCAACGCCACCAACATTTCTCAGAATCCGGTCTCGATCGCCTCGGTCGCTGTCGCCCAGGCGATCGAATCGATGGGGGGTTCCATCGCCGGAATGACCGGGGTGGTGGTGGGTGCCGGAGAGATGGGACGGCTGGCGGCCAAGCACCTCCTGCGTGCCGGAGCCGACGTCCTCCTCCTCACCCGCAACCGGGACAACGCCGAAGCGCTGGCCGAGGAGCTCGGGGAAAACGTCCGGGTTGCCGACTTTGACCGGCTGCGCGTCGTCCTCAACCGCTACCGCCTCCTCTTTACCGCCACGGCGTCGCCCGATCCGATCATCACCCCCGACATGATCACCAACTCCGATCTCGAGCGTCTCTGGTTTGACATAGCGATCCCGCGCGACATCGATACGATCGAGAACGATCGCATCACCCTCTACCGGATCGACGACCTCCAGACCATTTCCAGAAACAACCACGCCCTCCGGCAGGAGCAGGCGCTCCAGGCCAGTGAAATCGTCCGCCGCTACCGCGAAGAGTTTTTCCGATGGCTCCGCGCCCTCTCGGTCGAGCCGGTGATCAAACGGCTTCGTCTCCGGATCGATGACGTCATCGAAGCCGAGATCGCCCGCACCGTCAAAAAGGGTTTCGTTCCCGCCGGTCATGAGGCAAATCTGAAGCGGATGGTGACGCAGGTGTTTGACAAATTTCTCCACGAACCGACCAAACGACTCCGTGCCATCTCTCAGGAAAATGACGGCAGCGTTGCTATCGAAGCGCTCAAAGAGATTTTTGATATCTCAACCGACGATGTCGATCCGCAGAAATACAAGAAACTCGCCCACGAAGCGGCACACCATCCCCATCCCCATCCCCACAATCCCCCTCACCAAGGAGAGAGCTGATGCGCTTTTCCCACATGCTGATCCCCACCGCCAAAGAAGCCCCCAACGACGCCACCCTGCCGAGTCATATCTATCTCATACGCGGCGGATTCATCCAGAACGTCGGCGGGAGCGGCTTGTACAACTTTCTCCCGCTCGGAAAGCGGGTACTGGACAACGTTCGTGCCATAGCCAAAGAGGAGCTCGATGCCGCCGGATGCCAGGAGGTCGATCTGGCCTTTGTCACGCCGGCAGCACTCTGGGAGGAGAGCGGCCGCTATGAAAAATACGGCAAAGAGCTCCTGCGGTTCAAGGATCGCAAGGAGAACGATTTCGTCCTCGGTCCCACCCACGAAGAGATGATGGTCAATCTCGTCCGCCACACCGTCAAAAGCTACAAACAGCTCCCGCTCAATCTGTATCAGATCAAGACCAAATTCCGCGACGAGATCCGTCCGCGCTTTGGCCTCATGCGGGGACGCGAATTTCTGATGAAAGACGGCTACAGCTTCCACAAAGATGCCGAGGATATGCAGCGCGAATTTGCATTGATGGAACAAGCCTACAGCCGGATCTTTGAGCGGCTGGGGCTGGATTTTCGGATCGTAGACGCCGACAGCGGCGCCATCGGCGGCAGCGGCTCCAAAGAGTTCATGGTTCTCGCCGACAGCGGCGAAGATACGATCGTCGTCTGCGACCGCTGCAGCTACGGCGCCAACATCGAGGCGGCCACCCGCACCCCCAAACCGGCACCGGTTTACGGCGAAGATGAAGCGCCCGAAATGACCCGCGCCGACTTCCACACTCCCGGTGTCACCACCATCGAGGCGTTGGCGGAGTTTTTCCACATCGATCCCCACCATCTGATCAAAGCCGTTGCCAAAAAAGCGCTGTACGATGAAGGGGTAGAGAAAATCGTCTTGTTCTTCATCCGGGGCAACGATGAGCTCGAAGAGACCAAAGCGTGCAATGCCGTCGATGCCAACGAACTCATCGACGTTACCGAAGCGGAGCTTCGCGCGGCGGGATTGACCCCCGGATACATGGGGTTCAACGCCCTGCCGGAGGGGATCGA
Organism: Campylobacteraceae bacterium; assembly: GCA_027031505.1. Taxonomy (GTDB): domain Bacteria; phylum Campylobacterota; class Campylobacteria; order Campylobacterales; family Sulfurovaceae; genus S017-3. Next base: position 3,480 of record JALVQH010000263.1, read on the forward strand.
CTTCCGGATGGATCAGGAGCTGCGGGGCGAACACAACCTCATCATGGGTGCCAACCGCGACGACTACCACACCATCGGCGTCCAGATGCCTGACGTGAGCGAACGCTACGCCGATCTCGTCG
>JALVQH010000264.1 GCA_027031505.1 Campylobacteraceae bacterium
GTCTCATCCGCTCCTTCGCCAAAGAATTCAACATTGATTTAAACCTCTCCTTTATCGCCAACGAAATCAGCAAATACAAAAACACCCTTCTTGCCCCCCGGGAGGTAATCGAAAAAGCTGAACTACCCGACTACAAAAAAGTCGCCCGTATTTACGAAGCATATCAGGCCAACATCGAAGAGAACAACCTTGTAGACTTCGATGATCTGCTGATGCTCACCTATCAAATCCTCGAAAACGATCCGGAGCTCCGCGCCGAAACCTCCAACCGCTACCGCTATATCATGGTCGATGAGTATCAGGACACCAATGAACTGCAGTATAAACTTCTCGAACTCCTTGCCAGCGAACACGGCAACCTCTGTGTCGTCGGAGACGATGATCAGAGCATCTACGGATGGCGGGGTGCAAGTATCCGCAATATCCTCGATTTTCATGAGCATTTTTCCGATACGAAAGTGATCAAACTCGAGACCAATTACCGCTCCACCCAGCCGATCCTTGAAGCGGCAAACGCCCTGATCGAGCACAACAGCAGCCGTCTGGGCAAAAAACTTGTCAGTTACCGGGGTGAAGGGGAATCTGTCCGGCTTCAGCATTCCCTCGACGAAGCTCACGAAGCCCGCACCATCGCCCGGGAGGTCAAAGAGCTCCTCGCCCGGGGCACCCACCCCGATGAAATCGCTGTTCTCTACCGGATCAACGCCCTCTCCCGTTCTCTTGAAGAAGGCTTCACCCGCGAAGGACTTGGCTTCAAACTCATCGGCGGCATCCGCTTCTATGAGCGAGCCGAGATCAAGGACATCATCAGCTACTTCCGCGTGCTGGCCAACCCTCACGATGACTTCTCTTTCCTGCGAATCATCAACAAACCCAGGCGCGGCATCGGCAAAGCCTCGATCGACAAAATCCAGCACGCTGCTTACGAACGCCAAAGCTCAATTTACCAGCTCATTACTCAAGCCGGTCTTCAAGAGCTGGAGGCAATCGCCGGCAAACGGATCGCCAGAGCCCTCACCACTCTCATCGATAAAATCCATCTGCTTCAGGAAGAAGCCGACAAAGCCCTTTATAACCTCATCACCCTTTTTGAAGAGACCATCAAGCTCAAAGACCACTACGCTGCCACCGTCGACGGGTTTGAGCGGATCATGAACATTGACGAATTTTACGGATATTTCCGCGATGCGATCACCAAAAACCCCGACATCACCCTCGATGAGTTCCTCAACGATATCTCCCTCCAGAGCGATCAGGATCAGATCGAGGAAGATGCCATCGCTATCATGAGTATCCATGCGGCCAAGGGACTGGAGTTTGAACACGTATACGTCATCGGAATGGAGGAGGAGTTCTTCCCGCTGCTGGGCGATGCGACCAACATGGAAGAGGAGCGCCGCCTTGGATACGTCGCCATCACCCGCGCCAAATCCCACCTCACTCTCTGCTACGTCGACAGCCGCTTTTACAAAGGGCGCCGCAAACTGCTTGACAAAAGCCGCTTCCTTGGTGAAGCCGGCCTGATTCAGGACGCAGCACTCAAGCTCACCAAAAGTGCCGAATACAAAAAAGGTGATCTCGTCAAACATAAAATCTTCGGCATCGGCCGCGTCCAGGCTGCCAACAAATCGGGCAAAGAGTACAAACTCCTCATCAATTTCGGCGGCAACAAAAAAGAGATACTCAGTTCGTTTGTTCAACCAGTGTAATGATAATTTATCAAAATTTTTCATTTTTCATTTTTCATTTTTCATTAACAAATTCGAACCGAACAGGGACTGGGATTTCAGCCCCACAAAACGGAACCAAAGTCCCTACTCCGACAATAAAAGCGTTGCCTACCACCCAATATACCAATACACCAATACACCAATACACGGTGCGCAATTGCGCACCCTACGCCTCACACCAAAACTCTCAACTCTCAACTCTCAACTCTACGCGATACAATTCTCAATTACAGGGAAGAAAAGGGGCTGGGACTTCAGTCCCTACTCCAACAATAAAAGCATTGTCAAGCAATGCATACCAAAACTATTCACTATTCACTATTCACTATTCACTTCATAAAAAGTCCCAAGGGGATTTTTTATGACCAACCGCCTCTTCGTCGTCCACAAACCCATCTTCCGCTCGTCAAACAGCTACATGGGGTATATCAAACGCAAATACGGCACCAAAAAGGTAGGTTTCTCCGGCACCCTCGATCCGTTTGCCACCGGTTGCCTCATTGTTGCCACCGGCCAATATACCAAACTGTTCCAATATCTGAATAAAACCCCCAAGACCTACCGCGCCACCCTCTGGCTGGGTGCCAACTCCCCCAGCCTTGACATCGAGCGGGTCGATCGGATCACCAAAGTGCCGCCATTCGAGGAAGAAACCATCCGATCAGCATTGCACGCCCTTGAGGGGGAGCTGACCTACTATCCCCCCAAATTTTCCGCCAAAAGCATCGACGGCACACGCGCCTACCGGCTGGCACGCGAGGGCAAAGAGGTTAACCTCAAGACCATCACCTCCACGATCCACGAAATCAAACTCCTCAATTACAACCACCCTTTCGTCCACTTTGAAGCCACCGTCAGCGAAGGCACCTACATCCGCAGCCTCGGCGCCCTGCTGGCCGATACCCTCGGGGTCGATGCAACCCTCTCGAGCCTCCACCGCGTCCGCGAAGGCGCCTTCCACTACGAAGATGAAAAAGCCCTTGATCCTTTTAAGCACCTATCCATCCCCCGCAACACCTACACCGGCGACGAGGCATGGCTGGAGCTGGGCAAGAAGCTCTCCATCGAATATTTTGAGGTGAAGGAGGATGGGGATTACTTTGTCGAAACAGCAAACTTTTATGCTATTATCGAGATCAAAGGGGAAACGATCAGCTACCGGCTCAATCGCCTGGAGAAATTTACCCTTCCCCGGAGCGTTCCCGATTCTCCGTCGATTTGAGGTAATAGGCCAGCCCCAGCAAAAGAATCGCCACGCCGGCAATCAACAATACAGCATACTTGATCTTGTCCGGACTCATAATCGCAAACTTGAATACCAGCATCAGTGCTTCAATGGAAAGAGCGATGATGATCGAACCCAGGAAGCGAATCATGGTACGGTGGATATCTTTGCTCCGTCCAAGATGATGCCCGAGCACTTCTTCTTCAAAGATCGTTTTGACCAGATCGAAAATCGCCAGGGAGAGAGTGATGAGGATCGTCGCCTCAAACATCTGCTTGATCTCAAGTTCCTGGATCGAAAGGCCGTGCGAGAGGACATTGAGCATCCCATGGAAAAAGAGGAGAAACGCCACCGAAAACAATGCCGCGGAAAAAAGTGAATACGCTGCTTTGGTCGTCCAGTGGAAAAACGACTCCATCGACGTCGGCTGGGCGATCTCCATCACATCATGCAACGCTACATCAATGCAGACAACATACCGTAAACTTTTCTGCTCATCGTATACCGGATACGAGGCGGTAACAATCAAATCGTTGTTGGCACGGGAAGGATAGGGATTGGTCAGGATGCACCGTTTCTCACGCGCCGCACGGTAATAAAACGCCCGGGCACTGCGGTTGACCCCCTCCCCTCTGCGCTG
>JALVQH010000265.1 GCA_027031505.1 Campylobacteraceae bacterium
CAGAAGCACCGCGCCGTGATGCTGACCGAGGAGGGGAAACTGCAGGAAGAGAAGGGGCACTACTTCAATCCAAATTTTTTCCTCGCCGATGAGATTGCGCTGTTTTTGATGGGGTAGCTACCGAAATGTTTGCGTTATATATTGCCGTTTAAGGTTGCAGGAAATACAATAGAGTCATGAAACATTTATTCGTCATTGCAGCCTTTTCGGCCTTGATGGGGTTGACAGGATGTACGCAACACTCTTTTGACAGTCGATTGCCTGGTCACTATCAGGGGTCGGGTGAGATCATTGTATCCTGGTGTCAACAAGAGAGTTTACAGATGGACATTGTCATTCATGACGACATGCATGTAACCGGCACCATCGGTGATGCTGCGATTCGCCAGGGTATGGTTAGGCACAACAGCCAATTGTTGCAGCTTTCTGGCAATCCGGATTATGTGATTTATGCTGATCTGCAAGGCGACTTGGTTGCTAACGAACATGTCCATCGTAATTCGATCAAGTTGATTGTTGATTATGAAGAAGGCGAATTGATCGGAGGGTTTCATACTTCAGGGACCAAATTCGGTGGGAAAGAAACCATGATGCTGTCCGGTACAGATCTGGTGCTGACAAAAATCAATACAAATTAATTCTGGCAGGGGTGCGTGGCGGTCTTTCTGTGCTGCTGTTGCGGCACGGGGAACTCCTCCGCTTTTTAGGGAACCTATACCTATAGAGAAAAGTCAAAGAAGTAAAAGTCCATAAAATCAATACTGAGAACTCTGAAGCCTGTTTGGCAGAGATAGTCAAACAAAGAGAAGAACAGCAATGACCTGAAGAAAACAGGGAAGCGACCGATAAGCAGAACGGACGGATAGAAAAATATGGTAGTTTTCGGATGGAGTCAGGAGGTTTTAGTGGGATAAATGATGTTTGCTTTGGGTTTTGGCATATTTTATCGAATCGTCTCGATCCTCATCGTCTCAAATTGACCAAGATTTCCGATCGTAAGATCGTTGGTGGCGAACATTGCGCTCCCTGCTCGCACAGCTGAATGCAGTACCATCAGGTCTTCGAAATCGTCCAACCTTTTTTCATAATAGCTCTGCTTGGCCATGACAAAATCAGAAGAGGTAAGATAATATGGGATAATCTCCACACTGAGTGCGTCAATTGCTTCGACGACACGCAGGGGGTCGACCCGGCGACGCTCTGTAAGGATATAGTATATCGTCGTAATCGCATCGGCAGTAAAATGGAAAGTAATCGTCGTGTCGTCTTTGTGGGAGAGGTACCAATCCACCGACAGAGACGATGTGGGACGTGAGGTATCCAGCAGATCGAGGCAGATATTGGTATCGAGGAAGAGGGTCATGCGTCCTCCTCGCTCCGGGCAAGCTCTTTGCGCATGGTTTTGTAACTCTCATCTCCGATCTTGCCCTCAAGCATCCCGATAAACGACCCGGTGCGTTTGTTGGCGCTCGCCTCAATCTGCTCCAGTATCGCCGGCTCTTTGGTGATTGCCTTGAAATAGAGCGTAATCGCCTCTGTGAGATTTTTGTGGTGTGCATGGATCACCTGTTGTGCTTTCTCAATGACCTCTTTGTCAATCAAAAAGTTTTTGCGTACCCTGATGGCGTTCATGGTATGCTCCTTATATGTATATGTATTGTATGTATGATACATAAATTCATTGAAAAATGCAAGCGTCCTGGATTTTTTTGGGGAATGGGTTTTGATGGAATTCCATTTTTACCCGTAGATGCAGATCCACATGTCTTCCCGGGTGGTGCATGCCACCATAAAAAACACAACTGTACTTCTTAACTTTCGCACTAAAAATACCCCAATACTCCACCAGAGTCATCCATGCAGCCGCGCACAACCCGACCAAACCTCACAGGCCTTGACAAAGTGTATCTGTTGTGATTTTTTGTAGGATTAAACCTATATAAATCCCATTTTACGGTACTTTTGTGTATAATATACTATACAAAGGAGGCAAAAAATCATCCAGATAGAATCTCAAATACTCCGTATCATCAACGACAACTTAAAAAGCCCAATCTATGAGACCTTCAGACCCATGAACATCAAGACCATTCTTAGACAGAGTAACTTCAGTAAAAAAGAGGAGAACCGAATCTATGAAGCACTGATCGCCAGAATCACCCTCTCTTTTTTTACCTACAACTTTGTCAGCTACATCAATCGCATCCAGCACGAACCCAAAACCATCGGTGGTCTCTTTGTGGATTTGGAGTGTGAATTGCATACGCTGGCTATTGCAATGCAGACATTTATTAAGATACTGGACGAAATAGCCAACATTGAAGACGTTGTCAACAGAAATGAAGATTCAGCAGCGATTGTCGATACTTTACGGAATGTTACGCAGAAATTGCTTGGGTTTGGGTGCGAAAGTTAAGTTAAATGTTTACAGAACCGAAGCAGCCAACGCTATCATGATTGGCTTGAGAGAGGAATGGCTATTGAATTTTTCAAGAAAATAGAGAAGGTTTAGTTCATAGTCCCCCTACTTGGCGCCCTTCCACCTCCCCTAACCATTCCTGCGCTATAATACCCGACCAATAAGATTTAACAAGGCTGGCTGCATGTTCGGAATGGGCTTTACCGAAATCCTTTTTATTGCTGTAATCGCCGTGCTGTTTCTCGGACCGGAGAAACTTCCCGATGCAATGGTACAGATCGCCAGATTTTTCAAAACCATCCGCGGGACGATCAACGAAGCCAAAAGCTCCTTCGAGGAGGAGTTGCGCATCAATGAGCTCCGCGAAGAGGCACTGAATTATCGTCGCAAGATCGAAGAGGCCTCAAACGACATCCACGGATTCAAAAACGCCATCCCCAACCCTGCCGCCGAGCTGCAGGATGCCATCACGTCCATCGGCGGGGATCGCTACCTTGACGATGACCTCCTTGCCGACATCCATGAAGCTGAGCAGGCCGAAAAAGAAACTGGCAAACCCACACACGAAGACGATCATGCATCCCATGCATCCGAAGACGGTACCCTCGAGGAAGATGCCTCTGTCAAAAACGGAGCCGGAGCAATCGCCTCTTCGGAGCGAACAACCCGGTTCAAGCATCTTGCCAGAGAGGATCACGGCTGATGTTCGAAAGCATGAAACCCCATCTCGCGGAGCTGCGTACCCGCCTGGCGATCTCGGTTGCAGCCGTACTGGTGATGTTTGTCGTAGCATTTGTCCTCCACAATCCGATCCTCACCTGGGTTACCCAGCCGCTCAATGATGCTCTGGCACAAGTGAAAATTATCGTCGAAAAACGGGAAAACGGCACCTGGAAAGTGCGCCACCCCGACGCCAACCAGACCGCAGCTCCGGCCGCGTCAACCCTCTCCGGCACCCTCGCCGATCAGGCAACCGCCCTCCACAACCACCTCCGGCAAGCCTCCGACCTCCTCACCCGGCGCCACCGGGACGCCATCGATGCCAAACTCGCCTCTCTCCTCGGACAGGCAGCTCGATCGGCTGCCGATCTCGCCCGCAGCGCCCGGGATCTCACCGGCACCCTCGCCGCCGAACACAACACCACCGCCCCGGCGTCCAAAGCCTCCAGCAGCTTCTGGGGCAGCATCACTACTCACCAGGTCGGAGGAGCCTTTTTTGTCGCCCTTAAAGTCTCGTTCTTTGCCGGGCTCTTCTTCGCCCTGCCGATCATCCTCTGGCAGCTTTGGCTCTTTATCGCACCGGGGCTGTATGACAATGAGAAAAAAATGGTCGTCCCCTTTGTCGTCGGCGGATCAATCATGTTTACTCTCGGAGTACTGTTCGCCTACTACATTGTTACACCGTTCGGGTTTCAGTTTCTCATCACCTTCGGCTCCTTTCTCTATACTCCACTGATCAACATTGAAGATTATGTCGGTTTCTTCACCAAGATTCTGCTTGGATTCGGGATCGCGTTTGAGCTGCCGATCATCACGGCGTTTCTCGGAATGCTTGGTCTCATCACCGATCAGACATTGATCCGCTTTTTCAAATACGCTATTGTAATGATTTTTGTCGTTGCAGCTCTGTTGACCCCTCCGGATGTTCTCACGCAGGTACTCATGGCGGCACCGCTGATTATCCTCTACGGCGTTTCGATTGTGATCCTCAGATTTATTAATCCCGATACACCGGACGAAGAGGACAAAGGCAAACCGGCACACACCACCCCCGCCGCCCCGGAACACCCCCGGGCAGATCCCGAGGCAAAAACCCAAGGACCGCAAAAAACACTCCTCGAAACCGATGAGCCGTTTGAAGACGATGGAAATGTGGATGATGAAGACTTCGATTTCAATGACGATGATTTCGATGATCTTGAAAAGCAAAAAACCGACACATAAGCCATGCCCACCGTCCCTGAGCTGCTGACCAGAAGCTACGTCTACCCTCTCCCCGAAGGGTACATCGCCACCACTCCGGCACGTCCGGCTGACAGTGCACGGCTGTTGGTGTACGATCGGACGGCCGATACTGTCATCCACACCACCTTCCGGCATCTTCTCGATCACCTCCCCGCAAACCTTCACGTCTTTCTCAACGATACCCGCGTTATCAAGGCACGGTTGTTCGGGCACAAATCGGCTGCCGGCAATCAGGGGGGAGGACGCATCGAACTGCTGCTTACCAAGCCTCTCGATGCCCACCGTTTCCTTGTAATGATCCGGGGGCGGGTGCGGATCGGGACACAGATCCATTTTGACGAAGGTCTTACCGCCACCGTCGAAACCCTCCGCGACGACGGCTCCCGCGTCGTCACGTTTTCCCGGAACGGAACACCTCTGCGCTTCGAAATGCTGGTACGGATCCTCGATCGGATCGGCCACATCCCTCTGCCTCCCTACATGCAACGCGATGATCACGAGGAAGATATCCGCGACTACCAGACCCTTTTCGCCCGACAGGATGGTGCCGTAGCGGCTCCCACTGCGTCGCTTCATTTCACCCCGGAGCTCCTCGCAGCGATGAAACAACGCCACCCGACCCACACCTTGACGCTGCATGTGGGTGCCGGCACGTTCAAGCCGGTCGAAACCGAAAATATCCTCGACCACCCCATGCACTCCGAAGCTTTTCATATCCCCGATTCCTCCGCCGCAATCCTCCGAAGCGACACCCCCCTTCTGGCCGTGGGCACCACTGTCACCCGCACCATCGAATATTTCATCCGCACCGGTAAACTCGAGGGGGAGTGCGACCTGTTCCTCCATCCGGGTAATCCTCCGCAGCGTGTCACTCATCTGCTGACCAATTTCCATCTCCCGGGAAGCACTCTCATCATGCTTGTCTCAGCTTTCATTGGACGGGAAAAAACTCTGGCGCTGTATGAAGAGGCGATCAGGATCGGATATCGTTTTTACAGCTATGGGGACGGGATGCTGATATTGTAAGATTGTATCGATACACATCGGCCATAACCGTGTGCAGTGACAATCAGAAGCAAACCACAAATGTCCCTTTCGGAGGCTGAATGATTTCTGTTTGCATCAGGCAGACACCACGCCTGAAGCTGCCCTTCATGGATACAGCAAAGGGGCATTTTTCCAGTTTCTTCCAGCCGTCCCTAACCCAATATAGGCGATAATCACGCAAACAAAACACGGGAGTTCACCATGCGAAAAACCAAGATCGTCGTCACCCTCGGACCGGTCACCTCCGAACCGGAAATGATCGAGACCCTTATCCGTACCGGGGTCAACGTCTTCCGGCTCAATTTCTCCCACGGTGACCACCCCACCCATGCCGGGAATATCCGCAAGATTCGTGAAGCTTCCCGGCGTGTCGGCTCTGAAGTGGCTATCCTTCAGGATATCTCCGGTCCCAAAGTACGCATCGGAGAAATCGACGGGATACTGCAGCTCAAACGGGGGGACACCCTGCGTCTGACCAAGTCTCCCCATCCCGATCCCCATACACTCGATCTCTCCTACCCGGAGATCATCGACATGGTACATGTGGGAGAAGAGGTTTTTTTCGCCGATGGCACCCTTCAAACCCGTGTCACCGCCACAGATACGGATACCCTCACCCTCGAACTCCTTAATGACGGAGAACTCACCTCCCGCAAAGGGGTCAATTTCCCGAAAACCCGCCTTGCTATCTCAGCCGTAACCCCCAAAGACGAAGCCGATCTTGCCTTCGGTGCACAGCATGGTGTGGACATTGTCGCCCTCTCCTTCGTCCAGACGACTGACGATATCCTTCGTGCCAAATCGGTGATGGCCTCCCACAACTTCGCACCCTTTGTCGTGGCCAAGATCGAAACCGGCGAAGCAATCAACAACCTTGAAGCCATTCTCAAGCTGTGTGACGGCGTAATGGTCGCCCGTGGGGATCTCGGAGCCGAATTTGGCGTCACCCGCCTCCCCCGCATTCAGAAGCACATCCTCCATGTTGCCAACACCATGAACAAGCCCTCCATCACGGCTACCCAGATGCTCACATCGATGAAGGACAATCCTTTCCCCACCCGTGCCGAGGTAAGCGACATCGCTAACGCTGTATACGACGGTACCGATGCGGTAATGCTCAGTGACGAAACCACCGTCGGCCTCTATCCGATCGAAGCGGTCACGGTTCTCCACGATACGATCAAGGATGTCGAAAAAGACTACCCTTACTACAAAGACTACCCCACCCATGATGAATCCGATGCCGTATCCAAATCGGCCGTCGAACTGGCCAAAAATCTCCACAAGGAAGCTCTGGTGGCATTCACTACGTCCGGAATGAGTGCGCAGACCCTGTCCAAATACCGCCCGAAACAGAGCATCTATGCTGTCTCTCATTCACTGACAACTCACCGCCGCCTCAACCTCATCTGGGGTGTGCGCCCGCTCTTTGTGATGGAGCCGATCCGCAACCCGACCAAACTCCTCTATCTCTTTGTCAAAAAGCTCCTCGACGAACACCGCATCCCCGAGGACAAACGCTTCGTCGTCACGATCGGATCGACCACCGGAAAAAGCGGCAGCTCCAACCTCATTCGTATCTTGAACAAAGAGGGGATGCGGGCGGTACTCGATTCGGAATTTTGATGATTCGACAACAATCGCTGTATTCCGATCGTGCATTTTGGAAATCAATATTTCTTTGGTGATTTGATGCTTTTTGAGTTCAAATCGGCAAAATATTGACAAAATGATGCTACAATTTGGAGTAAAAGTGATCATCGAATACAAAGGAGTTGTCATATGCTATCCGATCTTTTTCAATCCAAAAATCAAAAAATGGTCAGCAAATGGAAAGCCGAGCATGTCAAAATGGTTGAATTGGCTCACAAAGTCATCGGTGAGTATGCCAAAGGGAACCACCGTGCGGCCAAAAAATACCTTAAAGATTTCAGCAAAATTGGTGTGGATCACATCGTCAGTGAAGATATTGAATTTTTTAAGATGATTCGCAGCGATCAGCGTCCGGACATACGTACTGAAAAAATGATTGATGAGTTCAAGGTCAGTTTTGGAGACACCAAGCAGACCCTGATGAAATTTCTCGCCAAATATACCCCAAATGATGCACAGCTTGACGATGAGTTCTTTGATGCATTCAATGCGATCGTTACTGTACTGGGAGAACGGATTGAATTTGAAGAAAGCAACCTCTATTTTCGATTGAGCTTGAGTTAATTTCCTTTCTCTATCCACCGCTCCAGAATGATCTTCGCTGCCAGTGAGTCGATCCGGCCATCCCGTTTTTGGCGTACAGCTCCCCGCATCTGTTCTTTGGCTTCTACGGAAGAATCTGCCTCATCCTGATAGACGATCTGCACCGATTGAGGCAGTTCCAGCAATCCCACAAAGTGGTGAATTCTACGCTCCATCTCTGCTTCACTGCTTCCGCCGCGCGGAAGCCCGACAACCAGTATGTCAACCTGCCACTCCTCAAGAAATTGTCGCACGTCACGCGCTGCCTGATTGCGGTTGTGGCGCAAAATTGCCGACTGAGGCAGGACAGTCGCTCCGTCAAGGCAGAGGGCGACCCCGATCCGCTTGAGACCAATGTCGATGGCCGAAAGTTTCACGGTCGCAATCCCACTTTGTGCTTCATGGCATTGATGCGCTGATTGGCACGCACGATTGCCATACGTGAAACAACTCCGCGTGCAAGCAATTCACGCGTTATTGCTACAAGATCAGAAATGTGCACTTCGTGCCCGGGAGCCAATTGGTTACCAAACAACAACAGATCGTTTCCGGCATTGATAGCCAGAGCGATTACAGTGTGAAGCGGGTAATGTTGACTGATGGCGCGCATCTGAAGATCGTCCGTAATGACCACGCCTTGATACCCAAGCTTCTTACGCAATAGACCATGGATAATGTTTCGGGAGAGGGAGGCAGGGTATCGAGTATCAAGATGCCGATTAAATACATGGGCAACCATGATCGAATCAACCGCTCCGGTTTGGATCATATCTCGATAGGGTTTCAGCTCATGCTCAGACCACTGTTCGGTCACATCAACAAATCCTTTGTGCGTGTCCCCCGGGCTCGAACCGTGCCCCGGGAAGTGCTTCAGGGCGGTCAACACTCTGTATCGGTGCATCATCTGGAGAAAAGCTGTATCAAACCGGACTACATGCTTCGAGCTTCTGCCATATGCACGTTCCAGCTTGACAATTACCCGATTGGTCGGGTTGATAGCCAGATCGGCCACAGGTGCCAAGTTGTAATTAATACCCAATGCTGCCAATTCATGCGCCATTTTTTCATAAACACGTTCAGCCCTTTTTACCGACCCCCTGCCAATTGAAGCGGCAGAGGGATAGCGTCCCGAAAAACGAATGCGCTGTACGACTCCTCCCTCCTGATCGATTGCAATCAGCGGCTGATGTTTGCATGCTGTGCTCAAACGGTGGGTCAGGCGCTTGAGCTGTGCAGGCGAAACAATATTTTTGGCATGGGCATGGTGCGCAGGATGACGATCAAAAAGAATGACACCTCCCAAACCTTGATCACAAATATCCCGAACAATTCCTGTCGAGTCGGCTTGAGTGCCGTAAAAACCAAGAACAAACATATTAGCTATCTGCCGATCAAGAGATTGTGCCGGAAGAATGCCACTCCACACCACCGCAGCAACAAGAAAGAGACGCATAAGACTCCTTGAGTTTTAGGCATCATTATATCGTAAAGAGCCATTCATTAACGTTAGGTTAAGTCTCTATGGTATAATCCGTTTTATTTCCAAGGAGTTTGTCCTATGTCCCTTTTGCGCCCATTAAGTATCATCCTGCTGGCAACAGGCCTTTCCCTCTCGCTGCACGCCAAAAATGATCAAAAGACAACCAAAACAAAAAAGGCACTTGTTAATAAACTTGGTTCCCGTACGGGGAAAATTGAAGCCAAAGAGATCAAAGAAGGTTTTGTTTTCAAAAATGGGAAAGGTAAGCTCACCCTGCTGGTTCTCTGGACAAAAGACTGCCAATCCTGCCTTGCCGATATCCCGAACCTGAACCGGTATTTTCTTGATTTCCGGGGGAAACTCAACATCATTGCCATTGAACTCTCCGGCATGACTACCAAAGAGCTTCAAAAATTTGCTAAAGAGAGAAAAGTTCTCTATACCCTCATCTCCGGTACCGAAAACAAAACATTTACTTCGCGAATCATGGAGAAGTTTGGTTTTGACAAAAGCCTCCCTTTTCAAATTGTTCTCGGCTATACCGGCCACACAAATGGTATCATCAAAGGGGTTCCGAAAGACCCGGCTGAGATGAAAAAGTTTTTGCTTCAGACAATGCAATATTATGAAAAACAAAAACAAAAGAAAAAACCTGCTCAACCCGCTACAAAAAAATAGCCAACAGGTACTTAACACTTCATTGGCTGCAATCATAAAAAAGGAACCTGACAAATGAAAACCTTTCTAAAAACAATTCTGACACTGACGCTTTTATCTGGATTCACTCAAGCTGCCGGCAATGACTACATCAAGCTTCCCACCGTCAGCGGCAAAACCATTCATATCAAAGGGGTCGACAACGGTCTGGAAATCCCCGAATACAAAGGCAAAGTAGTCTTCCTCGAATTCTGGGGCACCCACTGCCCCCCCTGTATGGCATCCATCCCCCACTACATCGATATGATTGCAAAATACAAAGGAAAACTGGCCATGCTCGGTATCGAAGTGCAGGATACACCCAGAGACCGGCTCAAAGTTTTTGCCGATGCCAAAGGAATCAACTATGATGTTGTTGCCTATCGGGATGCCGGTGCTTTTGTCGAGTACATTGCCCGTCGTGCCGGATGGAGAGGAGGGATCCCGTTTCTGTTGATCCTTGATCCAAACGGAACTGTCATCAATATGCAGGTAGGGATGCTCCCCCAACATGTCCTTGAGAGAGTTGTCGATGAATTGCTCTCCAAAACAGTCCCCTCATCCAAACCCATTACCCCCAAAGCCAAAACGGTTACCAAACAAACCAAACCCGCTGCATAACACCTCGGCATATTTCTTTCTCGGGGCAGCGTCCACATGGATCTCCCCTGCAGCAGACCTGTTTTTACCGATACGGTTACTGTGCACCAACAATATTTCCACACCGACAAATAGCGGAATTCCTCATTCAACGCACCCTCACCCTTCCATCTTCGATCACGATCTCTCCGCTCAGTTCTGCCTCAT
>JALVQH010000266.1 GCA_027031505.1 Campylobacteraceae bacterium
CCATCCAATCCTCATTGGCTTTGGCTTTTTTGATACGTGCTTCCGTGTCGGCATATTTGTTTCGTGCATTTTTGCGAAAGTTGCTTCCCATATCGATCCAGTCGGATACATTATGGTCTTTCAGTGTTGCTTCGATGCAGTTAAGCGCCAGATCCCGCTTGGTATCGGCAGCGAAGATATCGTACATCCCCTCTGCTTCGATAAACTCTTTGCTGTAACGGTCGAGCTCTTTGTGATAAAATCGTATGCGGGTGTCATTGTGATCGCGCGTGGTATAATGCATATGAAATGAATTGTCGTAGGCTCTTTGTTTGTGGAGAGCCAAGGAGCCAAAAACAAACATATACATACCAAAATAATAGAGAGAAAATGCCCCGACGGCGACCACTGCAAGGATACCAAAGGTACGAAAAACTTTCAACGGTGTCCAACGCCGAGGCGTAGTCTGAAATTTTTTTTCATCTGTATGCGCCTTGGAGACTGATACGGCATCACTCTCGGCCCGATCAACGACAATGGTTTTTGCAAGATAGTCATACAGCACCTGTCGGCGCGCATTAAACAGCATCATTAAAATCGCAGCTGCGGGAAGAATAATCCCGAGAATTCCTACAAATTCAGAGATGTGAGAAAAGAGTGCCATTACATAGATCGGACTGGTCAAGAAAATCCATAGAAAAAACTTCAGCACGAAGCGCAAGGCTGCACGCCCATAGCCGACCGGTTTGAAATCCAGCCCAAGAAGCTCAAGGCCAAGGATTCTTTTGCCGGGTGTCCCACGGAAATGGGCATTGAAGTATATTTCGTATGCAGCAAATATCGCCAGCATAAAAAAAGGGAAAGCGTTACTATATTTATCAACCATATGTTCGAGTGTGCTGGCCATAAGCCCGAGAATAAAAGCATCGATAACCGTACCCAGTACCCTGACCCAAAATCCAGCATAGATGATGCTTTGGTTGTCTTTCGGCACATTTTTATCGATGTTTTCCATGGGGTACTCTCCTTTATTTTATGGCTATAAGCTGTTTTGTTTTACAGAACCTCGTCGATCTTCTCCGCCGGACGCGCCACGACGGCTTTGTCACCCCGGATGACGACGGGACGCTCGATCAGTTTGGGGTGCTCGGCCATCGCAGCGATAAGAGCAGCATCATCGGTGACCTCTTTGAGCCCCAGCTCCCGATAGATCGTCTCTTTGGTACGCATCAGCTCCCGCGGAGACATGCCAAGCTTTTGCAACACTTCAGTCAGCTCCTCTGCCGATGGCGGCGTATCGAGATAGCGGACGACTTCGTGTTCGATCCCTTTCTCTTCGAGGTATTTCAGTCCGGCGCGGGACTTGCTGCATCGGGGGTTGTGCCAGATGATGGTTTTCATAGGGTTCCTTTGGTATTGTTTTGGCGTATTGTATCAGAAAAGATCGGCTAATGAGAGATTCAGCCCTGAAAAATCTCTGGTATTATGCGTTACAAGCGTCAATCCATACGCAATCGCAGTAGATGCAATGAGATTATCGGGAAGCTTGATCTTTTTTATTTTACGATTTTCTATGGCAATATCGGAGATCACGTTGTTGACATCAAGAAGCATAAACGTTGATAAAAATTGCTTGATCCCACTCATCGCGCATCTCTTTTTGCCAGGTAACCGGATCAATATGGTGGGATTTCAGGAGTCCAGACGTTTGAGAGAAAATATCTTGATCCTTTTCAGGTTTCTCTACAGCAGACTTTTCCATTTTTACGCTTAGTTTATTTTTTGGAAAGCGTTTCAACAATGAGAGCACGGTTTCATAAATATCATTGCTCACATCAAGATAAATACGTTGTGTCATCGTACCGCTCCTTTGTTATCAATAAAACAAGTATAGCTCAAAAGTGTAAAATATCCAAATTCAATCCAAACTCACGTGCGCAAAGCGCACCTACTTCGCATCCACAATGGCCTGCCGGCAACGGCTCTTGCGTTTGGGAGCATGGGCGATGAGGGGTTTGAGGTGATCCCCCTGTCCTCGAAGATTGATCCAAAGCTCACTCAAGAGCCCCCGGTCACATTTCATCTCGACCCGCTGTCCGGCACCCATCCCGAATGCCTGGTCAAACGCGTGCCGGATGACTCCGAGCGTGATCCGCTTACCGATGTTCTTTTTCAGCAGTGTCCCCACGGCGGAGTTGTCCACCTCTTTGGCCAGCGTAAGAGCATCGTGGAAATATCGATCCGGTGTGGTACCGTAACACGTACCGTGTTTGATCCATTCATGTTTGTGCAGATACGAGACATACCCGGGCATATAACGATCCATCAATTCGAGAGTTTCCGGCTCAGTGTCAATGTTCGGAAGCGTTTTCCATTGATGGAATTTATCCCGCGAAACGGTCTTTTTTGGGACATTGCAATAGACATTATTTCGTGGCTGCGGCCAGAGACCGTGCAGGGTCAGATGCCCGGCATCCCCTCCTCCATCCTGCCGACACTCCTGCTTCTTTGGGTGGGTTTCGCAGAAGGCGTTCTGCCAGCTGAGTACCAGCAGTTCTGTTTTGGTGACTTTTTTTGTATTTGAAAATATCGGTTTTTCATATTTTTTACTATGATTCGATTTTTCGGCATTTTGTGAATGCTTCTTTCCTGAAAAACAGCTTCCGTCCACCCAACGCTGTGCCGGAGATTCCCCTTTTAATAGTATCAAATATTGCCCCTTGTGTTTTTTGACGACAGTATAGTCATGTCCGGGGGCAAGGAGAACATGGTGGGTGTTTTGGGTGTGTTTCATATTGTTGTACGCTTCGCACGTCTGGCTTGGCTGCGCGGTGAAGCGGGCGAGAGCGACGACGGGAAGAAGTGCGGTGGCGAGGATCGGGATGTTTTTCATGAACGGAGGCTCCTTTTTTGGATTTTGCTTTGTTGTTGGTAGTGTGAAGGGGGCAGGACTTCAGTCCTGCATGGCGGGACTGAAGTCTCTGCTCCTGACTGGGTTGAAGTGCCTATTTGTCAGGTTTCTTTGAGGGGCAGAGCTTCTTATCCGCATCGATACGGAGGATTTCACTCTGGGTGGCCTTATTGACATAGCGATACGTCAGCGCGATATCCGCCTGTATGAACCGCTCGGCCGAGGTGCACATCCCTTTGAAAATACGCGGTGCCATCCCCTTCCCCTCTTTTTTGAGCGTTTCGTCCGTCTTGGGACCTGCATCGACTTCAAACGTATAAATCAGCCGCGTGTCGTTGCTCTCAATAGCAACAAACTGCGTATAGTTGTCCACTTTCTGCGGCAGCGTTTTGCGAATCCCTTCGACGGCTTTTTGGACGACGGTGAGATTCTGTTGGCGTATCTTATCGATCGACAGATCTCCGCCGGTCTGGATCTGCGGGTTAAACGGTTTCATCACCTGCGCCTGTGCTGCCAATCCAAGCATGGCAACGGCAAGGATCATATGGGAAACTTTGGTCATGGATGACTCCTGAAAATGGTTTGGGGTATTATGCAGGAAAAAGGATAATGAGGGGATTAGCCCATCACCACCTTATTGACCCCATCTTCCCCTACAACCCGCAATCCAAGCATCTGGCTCATCACTTATAGC
>JALVQH010000267.1 GCA_027031505.1 Campylobacteraceae bacterium
TTTGACACGCTAACGCGTTAGTTGGACTGAAGTCCAAGCCCCTTTTAGATTCACGGTTGTGAAATTGTACACCTTCCGACAGAGTTACACTGCGGAGACCTTTTGATAAATCACGTTACGATTTTGTGTGCTGCCGCAGACCGTTGCGCCCCTCCCTGCGCAACACGTAACACTCAGCACTTATCACGCCTGTTTCTTAACCCAACAGTGCTATACTTGAAATACAACTTTCTTCAAGGAGCCTTCCACATGTTTTCACGTTTCAAGCTGACCGAACACGGCACCGATATCAAGACAGAATTTCTAGCGGGTCTGACGACCTTTTTGACGATGATGTATATCGTCCCGGTCAACGGCTTTATCCTCGCCGATGCCGGGTTGCCGATGGAGGCGGTGGTGACCGCTACAGCGCTTGTGACGATCCTTGCGACCTTTTTCAGCGGCATCTGGGGCAACACCCCCATTGCCATGAGTGTCGGGATGGGGCTCAACGCCTATTTCGCCTACGGACTGGTGCTCGGGATGAAGATCCCCTGGCAGACGGCGCTGGGGATTGTCTTTATCTCCGGGATCGTTTTTGCAGTGCTCTCGTTTACCAGATTCCGCGTCTGGGTCATGACCTCTATCCCCATCGACCTGCGCCGGGCGATCAGCGCGGGGATCGGCGCCTTCATCGCCTTTATCGGATTCAAAGAGCTCAAGATGATCGTCCCGGACAAAGCCACTTTCGTCACCCTCGGACACTTTTCCGATCCGCATGTGCTCCTTGGAGTTCTGGGTCTGATCCTTGCACTGGGGCTTTATGCCTACCGGATCAAGGGTGCATTTGTCCTCGCCATTGCCGTCACCTCGATCGTCGGCTGGATCACCGGCGTAGGCAAGATGCCCGAAGGGTTTCTGAGCATGCCCGCCTCCATCGCACCGATTGCCCTGCATCTGGATATCCCTTCCGCACTCACCCTCTCACTGCTTCCGGTGATTGTTACGTTTCTCATCACCGATATGTTTGATACTCTTGGTACCCTTACCGCCGTCGGAGCACGCGCCAATCTTTTCCAGAGCGAAGACGGACAGGAGAAAGCACTTGAGAAAACTCTCGAAGCCGATGCGCTGGCGACCGTGACCGGCTCGCTGCTTGGCGTCTCAACCACCACCAGTTTCATCGAATCGGCCAGTGGAGTCGAAGCGGGCGGGCGCACCGGATTGACCGCCGTGTTTACCGCGATGTTCTTCATCCTCACCCTGTTTATGCTGCCAATTTTCAAGGCGATCCCGGAACCGGCGATCCTGCCTGTCCTCGTCGCCGTGGGGGTGATCATGTTTACCGAACTGGGGCGGATTGATTTTGCCAGCATGGATACGGCGACAGCCGCCGGAGGCTTCTTCGCGATCCTGCTGATGCCGCTGACCTTCTCGATCACCAACGGCCTCGCCGCCGCGTTTGTCATCTATACAGCGATCAAAATCCTCAAAGGGGAATTCGAAGATCTCAATCTGGGCTTATTGCTGATCACATTGATCTCTCTGGTTGTTTTTTATGTCCACGGATAGAGAGCTTGCGATGGAAAAATATTATTACGGATACGAAGAGTTCGTCGGGGACGCCGGAGCGCTCGTTCACAAGATCAAAGACTTCGATCCCGACACACTCCTCGCCGTCGCACGGGGTGGCTTGACGCTGGGGCATTTCATGGCGCAGGCGATGGATACCCGGCGGTTGTTTGCCCTCAACTCCATCCACTACGACAAAACCCGCAAACTCGAAACCCTTGAGGTATTCAACATCCCGGATCTCATGACGGCGCAGCGGGTGCTTATTGTCGACGATATCATTGACAGCGGAGAGACGCTGCGGGAAGTGCTGCGCCTCCTCAAAGAGCGCTTCCCCCATGCCGAATTCAAACTCGCCACCATCTTCTACAAACCCACCGCCGTCATCGAAGCAGATTATACCCTCAAAAAAGCCCACGAATGGATCGATTTTTTCTGGGAGATTGATCTGATCGAACCCCGAGTATGATTCCGATTCAGTACGGCGGCGTTCTGTCATTATAATTGCTTCCCATTTACCATTGCAACTTTTTTTTCCGATAATTTTGTAATCTTAAGTAGAAATTAATAGGGCTTACCCTAAACTATACTTTGTACACATTTTCACATAAGGAGAAAAAATGAAAAAGTTGCTCAAACTCTCAGCAGTCGCTGCGCTGGCTATGACCACACTCGCACTGGCCGGTACCCTCGAGGATGTCAAAAAAGCCGGCGTCCTCAAATGCGGGGTCAATACCGGTCTTCCCGGCTTCAGTGAAGCCGACTCCAAAGGAGCCTGGCGTGGACTCGATGTCGATTACTGCCGTGCCCTCGCTGCGGTCGTCCTCGGGGACGCGTCCAAAGTCAAATATACCCCTCTTAATGCCAAGGAGCGTTTCACCGCTCTGCAGAGCGGTGAGATCGATGTCCTCTCCCGCAACACCACCAACACCGAAACCCGCGACACCACCCTCGGGATCAATTTCGTCGGGGTCATGTACTACGATGGACAAGGCTTCATGGTCCCCAAATCGCTCGGCATCAAGAGTGCCAAAGAGCTCGACGGTGCCACCGTCTGTATCCAGGCCGGTACCACCACTGAGTTGAACCTCGCCGACTACTTCCGCTCCAACAAAATGAAGTTCAAAGCGATTACCTTTGATACCAACGATCAGGTCGACAAAGCCTTCCTCGCCGGTCGCTGCGACATCCTCACCACCGACCAGTCCGGTCTCTATGCCGCACGTACGAAGTTTAAAAACCCCGAGAAGTTCGTGATCCTCCCCGAGATCATCTCCAAAGAGCCTCTCGCTCCCGCGGTACGCCAGGGAGACGACCAGTGGTTCAACATCGCCAAGTGGACACGTAACGCCCTGTTAACCGCTGAAGAAAAGGGAATCACAAGTGCCAATGTCGATACAATGAAAAAGAGCAGCACCGATCCGGAAGTCAAACGCCTCCTCGGTGTCGAAGGCACCATGGGCAAAAACGTAGGACTCGATGCCGACGCCTTCTACCGTGCCATCAAGCAGGTGGGCAACTACGGCGAAATTTTCGAACGCAACGTCGGAGCCAATACGCCTCTGAAAATTTCCCGCGGACTCAATGCGCTGTGGAACAAAGGCGGCATGCAGTACTCACCCCCATTCCGTTAAGACCCGTGCCCCTTTCGGGGCTCCGGGAATTAGAAGTTAGAAATTAGAAATGAGAACCATTGACGCAACATTTTCCAGTTTTTAACTTCTAATTTCTAATTTCTAATTTAAAAGGATTGCTCGTGTTTGCCCTCCTGCGCAACGAAAAAGTACGCGGTATTCTCTACCAGGTACTCGTCATCATCGGCTTCCTGATCGTCGCATACTTCATCGCGATCAATACGGCGCACAACATCGAAGTGCGGGGGATCCGGTCGGGGTTTGGCTTTCTCCACTCCACCGCCGGATTTGACATCACCGAATCCCCCATTCCGTTCAGCCCGCAAAGTACCCATTGGGACGTCTTCAAAGTGGGACTCCTCAACACTTTGATCGTCTCCTTTGCCGG
>JALVQH010000268.1 GCA_027031505.1 Campylobacteraceae bacterium
GATATCGCCCGGGTCGATATGGCCGCTTATACCCGTAAACTTCTCGACCTCATCGCCCGTACCCACGAGCGACACCTACCGGTACACCTTGACACCGAAGGGGTTACTCTCCCTCCAGACAAGGCTCTGCGGGCAGGAACCATCCTCAACGAACTGGTCACCAACACCCTCAAACACACCCCGGCCGATGATCCCAATCTGCAGATTGGGATCACCCTTATGTCCGAGGAGGATTCCTGCCGCCTCACCTACACCCAGACCGGCCACCCCGATCCGGTCAATCCCGAAACGCTTACCCATTCCAAAGGGCTCGGGATGATGCTTATCCGCCTCTCGGCTGAAGAGATGGGAGGCAGTCTCGCGATCCAATCGGAGCAAAATACCCTCATTTTCACGATTGTATTCCCCTGCTGATCCTCCATTTTAGCGCTCTCCACCCCACCGATGCAACATCTATGCAACACTTTCGATCTATACTGACGGTATGGGTTCTCAGGAGCCGAATCTGAACAGAGGAGCAAGAGATGTGGAAGAAAATAGTGTTGGGGCTGGTGATTCTGATTGTCGTTGTGCTGGTTCTAGTGATGGTGTTGACAGCCGGAATGACCGATACGGCAGAGTCTTTTTTCGAGAGTGTGGCTGCCAAACAGTATGACAAGGCGTACAGCTATCTCTCTGAGGATTTTACCCGGAGCATCAGCAAGGAAGAATTGATCGCATACATGAAACGTACCGGACTGGAAAACTATCGTGATGTCAGCTGGGGCAATCGCTCGATCGAAGGGAAACGGGGAGAGATAGAAGGGACGGTCGAGACCCGATCCGGAGGAGCCATACCTGTCACCGTCAAATGCATCAAAAAAAGTGACGGAAGCTGGCGTATCTATGCGATCAACAAACCAACTTCGGGCATCGTACAGAAGGAGACGGCTAAGCCGGATACGGCTTTGAAAGCACCGGATACCGAAGAGGCCATCAATTTAGTCAAAGAGAGCATGCGACATTTTACGCTCGCGGTCAATCAGAAAGACATGACCGATCTTCATGCCTATTCGGCAACTGTATTTCAAAAGCAGGTAAGCGTAGAGAAGCTCAACAATGCATTCAAATCTTTTATGGAGATGCAGGTGGATTTTACCGTATTAGACAAAATGAACCCTCATCTTGACTCCCAGCCCAAGGTGAAAGAAGACGGAACGTTGATCCTCGAAGGTACCTACCCCACTACCCCGAATAAAGTTTACTTTGTGCTGAAGTATTCGCGGGAAAAAGAGGCGTGGAAGCTTGTCGGTATCAATGTTGAAATCAAGTAAAGGAGACACTGTGAAAAATCTTATCATAGGAATCATCGCATCGGCATTAGGTCTGTTTATCCTGGGAGAGCTTGTCTACCGTAGAACAGTACAACACAGCCCGGAGATGTCCGGTTTGATCGGGGGGATTGTCCTGCTGGTAATCGGGATCAACCGACTGTGGATGTGGAAAAAAGGAAGATAGTTGTTTGGTAAATTGAAGTTATGACACGTGATGTGACGGATGCCTGCAGGGTAAGCGTCAAAAGAAACGAGCTGAAAAGGTGGACAAAATGAAAAAAGTCATTATGGTATTCATGGCATTGGGTATGCTCGGGTATGCTCTGACGATCGATCGCTCCTATATGGCCATGGAAGCCGTGAAATCGGGAGAAACCTATGATGTCAAAGGGATCGTCGACAACTACCCGGTGGACAAGGAGAAACTCTACGCCATCGTGTTTTACAAAAATGCCGATGCGGGCGATGTGCTTCGTGTCAAATGGATCGCCGAGAAGACGGAGAGCGTATCCCACTATGAGATTGCGACTGTTGATCTGCCGCTGTCCCCCTCCTCGGGAGTGCTCAGAACACAATTGCAAAAAGGGAAGCAAAACTGGCCGAAGGGTACCTATCGGGTAGCATTTTACCTCAAGGGCAAGCAGGTAGGGGAACAAACGTTCACGATCGGCATGGGCAGCACGGATCAAAGTGCAACGGAAGCCAACCCCTCCGCACCGTCTCCGATCACCCATTTCTTTTTTGTGAAAAAAGCCTGGCATGATAAGAAAGGTTATATTGACTATGACGAAAAATCGGATACGTTTAACGTCACACAACACAAACTGTATGCGGTCGTAGCATATCACGATCTCACCGTTCCGGGTACGATCCAGATCCAATGGATACTGGATGATGCTGGCGGGGATCACAGGGAACTCCTGCTCAAAGACGATATGAATATTACGCAAAAAAAGGGCGCACTTTATTTCGCAATTACATTGGATATCGATTGGCCGGCGGGAAACTATCATGCGGAGTTGTACTACAACGATCGCCGCATAGCATCCGCCCCCTTCAAAATGGCTCAATCTGTACCGGCATCCGTTGCGCACGACGCACCCAAGCCAGCCGACAACAGTGATAAGATTCAAGACCTGATCGGAAGCAAGTGGGTGGACAACAGTGAAGGCAAGCCGCTGGTGATCTTTTTCCCTTCTGCAACTCGTATGAGCTTTGACGGTGCGATCCGACCCTGCATCATCAGCGACACCCGGATCAAAATGCACGGCAAGCACGGATGGGTGGATGTCCTCTATACGATTTCCGGAGATGCCTTGACGATGACAATGGTCAAAACAGGGGCAAAAGGGGTGTTTTATCGTATGAAGTCCCCCGCCAGTGCCTCGGCGACAACACAGCAGGCTGAGAACGGATCGGTCACCTTTGCCCGCAGGTATTGCAGCAGCCGGGGGAGCAGCAATGAGTGGATTGCTTTCGGGGCATCCGGTGATTTCAGCTTTGGATCACTCGACAACGATATCGTCGCAGCCACGGGAAAGTATCGGGTCATGGGTGAGACGATTACCGTTACGGTCAAAGGGGAAGAACTCGATGCACTCCGAATCATCCGCAAACGTGGTACCCGCATCGAGACACTGGAATTTGACGGTACGGTGTATGACAGCAACCTCTGCCCGGAGCAGGAGTCTAACCGATAAGGAGACGTTTCGATGAAACAGAAGCTATGGATCGCCCTCCTGACGGGCATGTGTTCGGTTCTGTTTGCCGGAAGCAATGCCGCTTTTCCGTTTTCGGCGCAGGCAAGCGGCGATGCATCGCAGTCGGCTCATGAACAGCCGGTGACCTTTGATTTTGGCACACTGACTGGGCAGGCTCGGAAAACATGGACGATCATGGTCTATATGGATGGGGACAACAACCTGGAACCGTTTGCCCTGAAAGATCTCAATGAGATGGAAAAGGGGCTTGGGGAGTCGGTCAACATCCTCGTCCTCATCGACCGGGCGGACGGGTACGACCGTTCCGAGGGGGACTGGAAGGATGCCCGTGTCTATCGTCTGCGGCAGGATGATGACCTGCATGCCATCCATTCGGAGATTATCGCCAAGCCCGGAGAGCTCAATATGGGGGAGGGCAAAGTGCTCGAATCGTTTGTTGCGGCCTCGATCCGATCGTTCCCGGCGGATCATTATGCCCTGATCATGTGGGATCACGGCGGAGGATGGATCACCCACGCCCTTGATGACAAAGCGCCGGGCACTCCCCGAGGCTCAGACTACCTGACGTTGCCGGAACTCTCCACAGCAATCCGCCGCAGCCTCTCGGCCGCCGGCGTGAAGCGGCTGGATATGATCGGGTTTGATATGTGTCTGATGGCGGAGTTGGAGACGGCAGCCCAGATCGCCGATCTGGCTGAGGTGATGGTCGCCTCACAGGCACTCGAACCGGATGACGGCTGGCCCTACGATACGGTGATACCGGAGTTCTCTATCCGGGGCAAAACCATCCGCGATATTGCACCCGCGATCGTCGAGGCGTATCACCGCTATTATCAGGAGCACGGGATTGCCGCGACTACCCTCTCGGCGTACGATCTTCGCTACGCAGATGCGGTGCGCCAAGCGCTCGATCGGGTGCTGCAAAAGCTCACTGCCGATACACAGCAGCACGGAGCCCTCCTGACCCGGGCGCTCTTTTATGCCGAAGCGTATCAGGATCGCATGGACGAACTCCCCAAAGGGGACAGCGCCGTCTCCAGCGTGGATATGATGGACACCCTCAACCGTATCCGTGCCAACAGCGCCTCTTTCAAAGCCAAAAATGCATACCGGCAGTTGCAGTCGGCCATGGAGCGCTTTGTCCTCGCATCGCAGACCGGAGCCGCTTATCGACGGAGCCGGGGCGTTTCCATCTATGCTCCCGTTTCCGCCCGGCACTTCAACGCCCGCTACACACAGACCCGTTTTGGTGCGGCATCGCAGTGGAACAGCCTGCTTCACCGCCTATACCGCTATCAGAGGCAGCAGCCCAAACCGGCCATAACCGATCTGCATCTGGTCGATGTCCGAGGGGGGAAGGTGCACTCCGCAACGGCGGCAAAGAGTTTCAGCACCAACGCTTTCCAATACACCGTAGAGGGGAAAAATCTTCTCTGGGTCGATGCCTTCAACGGGAGGGTGAGCCAGGACGGCAAGCAGTATTATATCTTCGATCAAAGCACAATTGTCGATACGACCTCCAAAAAGAGCAGCTGGAGAACGATCGGCAACGAACCCTATCCGCTCCCGCACTACACCGACGGAGTTAATCGGGATCTTGTCCAGTACAACGGATTCCATTATGTCGTATCCAACGGCACCCATCGTGCGATCGGTACCACGAGGATACGGTTTGATTCGCCGTACATCACCGTTCCGATCCTCTATGAGCATCCTGATACCGGGAAACAAAGGGGTGCGATCTATTTCGATGACCAGACGCTGGCAGCCGAACGGGTGGAACTCTACATTCCGCAACCCAACAGTTCCCTGTTTGTCCCGAGACTCATCACCCCCAAACCCGATGCGAAGATCACACCATTGATCGAGACCATCACCACCGGTCAGGACAAGACAGACTATGCCCCGAGCCAAACCTTGCAGTGGCATCAGGGGCTCTACCTGACGCTGGCACTGGCCTCGCCGGGCAGACAGTTTGTCGGGATGGAGGCGCGCACCATCGGGATGCAGTCGGATCGGAGGCTCTATCCGTTTGATCTGCAGAAAAACGATGAACTCGAAACTTATCTGAAAAACGCTTCGTCAGTTACGTTTGACGATATGGCAGGTACATGGGACTTCATTGACTATGCAGCGACCCAGAAAACGGGGCGCTTCGTCCCCACCGGCAAAAGCATGATACTCAAACCTCTCAAATCCCCGGGAGCTTATGTCGTCAAAACCACAGAAGCTTCTGCCGGACATGCTGCGCCGAGAACAAAAATTCACTACGATACTGTTGCATTCGAGATTGAGCTGCTGCCGATCATGCGTACCTTTTCTTCCGAGCGTGAGCCGGGCAACAAAACCCGTGCCCGTTATGTCTCAACGTATCTTGTGACAATGATGGCTGATCCCGGCACACCGAAAATCCTCTTCATGAAAAATCTCGCAGGTGGCCGGGTCACCGTCGCGGTCAAGCGATCGCCGGATACGACACCCCAGTCTTCGCCCGCGCAACCCTCCCCGATGCCCTCCTCGTCCACACACTCTCCGGCACCGATGATGCCGGCGAAGACAAACGGACTGGAAGGGATCTGGTCTCTGAACCGCAACGAGCAACTCCTCATCATCGGCGGAGCCTACCGCCTCATCGAATACGGCATGGTAGCCGACAGCGGTACCTGCACGGTATCGGGTGATACCATCATCGCCCGAAGCGCCCTCTCCGGTGTCCGGAACCGTTTGACCTACACCCTGCGGGGAGACCGCCTGACGCTCAGGGACGCTCAGGGTAAGATCTACCGGTATACGCGGCAAAAATAAATCCAAAGGAGTACGTCGATGAAACAGACACATAAATGGACACATTGGAAATCATTTCTCCTGGTGTATGTAATTGTGGCGGGTACGGCCGCAGCCGGGGAGCCCAAATGTGTCGAATACTCCCCCAATGATTTTCGTCTCGACTACGAGATGGTCAATCCCCCGATCGGTTCGAGTATGAAAATCGATTCCATACGCCATGTTGATGCTTCAACATATCGACTGGTACTCCTCGAAGCGGCACGGCAGGGGCTCCTCCCCCAATTCCAGCTCCATCTACTTCACAAAGAGGAGAATGCAAATCTTGGGTATCTCTTGATGGAGTGTATCCCCAGTCGGGAGATGGACGGGGCGATGGAGTGCCACGGGGAATGCGACGGGGGGTGGGCACTGATCGATCGTGCGCGTAATCAACTGATTCTGACCAAAGGACTGGGGTTTGAAGATGACAAAGGCGGCGTCTGGCGGATCGGGTTCCGCCATCCGGAGGGGAGGCTGAAAGCTTCGGCAATTCCCTGCCCGGCCAGCCTGCGTCATGAGAAATTTTTTCCGCTTGATGAAGCTTATATCCGTCAGACGCTGAAACACAACGCACTACCCGTCCGGTATGTCTGCTACCGGAGCAAAGTGGTACATGGCGAAGCGGTACAGTATGTCGGATGCGAAACCGATCGCTCTTCCTGCGAAGAGGAGAGGTTGATGCATTTCGGACACTATGACAGTGAGGCCGAAACCTACCGGGCGTTTGTGCGGTGTCGCACCTCTTCTCCGCGACTTGAGCGTAAATGACAGTCCTGCCAAAACAACAGGAGATTTTATGCATGCGGCTTACTGAAACAAAATATTTTCTCTCACTTCTCCTTTGGATCAGCAGTATCTCTGTGGGATTTTCGGCCGACCTGGCTGATCTCTATCGGTACAAATGCGAATCAAACGACGCACAAGCCTGTTTCAAACTCGGGAAACTTTATGATGCGATGCGTGAGACAAACCCGGAGAAAAAGCAGGCATTGATGTATCTTGAAAAAGCATGCACACTCGGAGTGGGCAATGCCTGTACCGACACGGCGCTGCACCTTCCCAAAAAGGATCCGCGTACGGTTGCACTTCTCCAAAAAGCCTGCAACCTCAAATCGGGTGAGGGATGCAGCAGTCTCGCCGTCCAGTATGCTCATGGATGGGGTACGAAACAGGATGTCAATCAATCCCTTCATTATTATCATCAAGGGTGCACACTGAAAGATTCCACCGGATGTTATGGGGTGGGGTATGCCTACCTTGAGGGGCTTGGTACCGCCAGGAACCCCTCAAAAGCAAATCACTATTTTTCGGCGGCGTGCAAGTTGGGAGGAGGTGACGGATGCAGCGGCATGGGGTACCTCTACGAAATGGGGATCGGTGTCCCCCGCGACTATGCCCGGGCGATGCGGTACTACCGCCAGTCCTGCACCCTGAACTACAGTGTCGGATGCACCAATGCCGGAGACCTCTACCGGGATGCCAAAGGGGTCAGAAAAGATCTCAGTGCGGCCAAACCGTATTATCTCAAAGGGTGCCGTCTCGGCGACGACGAAGCATGCCGTCGACTGAAGACGCTTTATGGAATTCATTTTTCAGAGCGTTCCATTATTGATGCTGTGATACGGTGGATAAAAGGGTGGTCCGATACGGATGTGAAACTGGATGTGCACTATCTTTCATATCGGGAGGGATGGGCATGGATCGAAACGGTTCCACATTATGCCGACGGCAAAAAACACGAGGTGAAAATCGATGCTTTGCTGAGAAAAAAAGAAGACAAATGGAAGGTCGTGTATGTGGCAGACAACGACGATGGCCTGAGCAGAACAGAGAGGGTAAAAAAAGACAAAACCTTGCAGCGATTTCTGAAAAAACCGTATGGGATAGTTCCGCTCTCTATTTTTGATCACAATACAAAGGATATACCATGAATCTCACAAAGCATCTTCTGCTTCTGTTTCTGTTGAGCCCAATGCTCTCAAGTGCAAGCCCCTCTCACGTGAACTGCAAAGACTACACCTCGCTCTCTACGCATGCAATGCTCCAGTGCGAAGATACAAAATTGCACCGCTATGATCGGCAACTCAATTCAGCCTACAAAAAACTGATGCACAAGCTTCCTCCCGAAGAGCGTACCCGACTCAAAAGAGCCGAAAAAGCATGGATCGCTTATCGTGACGCAGAATGCAGTTTTGAAGGGTTTGAGATGCGGGGTGGCTCCGGTGAAGCGTTGTTGACCCAGGGCTGTCTCATTGTCAAAACCAAATACCGCCTTCAGGAGCTCCGTCAGATGCTGAAAAATAGTTTTCAGAATTGATCCGTATCTTTTGGCTACAGGCGCATCGTTCTTTTCCTGTCGAATCTCCAGCATCGTAATACTTCTATCGGTTGTAAATGGATACAGGGGGCGATTTTACCGCTCTTCACACCACCGATGCAACATCTATGCAACACTTCCGGGTTATAATTGGGTATGGGCTTTATCATCTGGCGTGGCAATAAGAAGCCAAAACTGTATAGAGGAGAAAGAGATGTGGAAAAAAATAGTGTTGGGATTGGTGATTTTTATTGGAGTTGTGCTGGCTTTGGTGATGGTAATGACAGCCGGGATGACGGATACGGCGGAGTCTTTTTTCGAGAGTGTGGCTGCCAAACAGTATGACAAGGCGTACAGCTATCTCTCCGAGGATTTTACCCGGAGCATCAGCAAGGAACAGTTGATCGCGTACATGGAGCGTACCGGGCTGCAGAACTATCGTGATGTGAGTTGGGGCAATCGCTCTGTCGAGGGGAAACGTGGAGAGATAGAAGGGACGGTTGAGACCCTCTCAGGTGGAGCCATACCCATCACCGTCAAGTGCATCAAAAAAAGTGACGGAAGCTGGCGTATCTATGCGATCAACAAACCGGCTTCGGGCATTGTGCAGAAGGAGACGGCCGAGCCGGTCATGCTCTTGAAGGCGCCTGACACCGAGAAGGCCATCAAGCTGGTCAAAGAGACCATGCGACATTTTGCGCACGCGGTCAATCAGAAGGACATGACTGACCTTCATGCTTATGCTGCAGCAGTATTTCAGAAACAGGTTAGTGTTGAAAAGCTCAATAATGCGTTCAAATCTTTTATGGAGACGCAGGTAGATTTTACTGTATTGGACAGGATGAACCCTCATCTTGACTTCCAGCCAAAGATCAAAGAAGGTGGGACGTTGATCCTCGAAGGCACCTACTCCACTAGCCCGAGTAAGGTTTACTTTGTGCTGAAGTATTCGCGGGAAAAAGAGGCGTGGAAGCTTGTCGGTATCAATGTTGAGGTCAAATAAAAAAGAGGAAATGATAAAAAAGGTACCATCTCCCATGCACATTTCTAAACACCTCCAATATTACATCACAACCCATGACCACAAATCGGTCATGCTGACCGGTGTGCTGGTAGCGACGGCGGGGTTGTTTTTAATGTTCGGTGTGTGGGCATGGGTGGTAGGCGCAGTGTACATCGCCATACTCAAAGAAGTGCTGGGGCTCTTGACGGTGGGATTGCTCGTGTGGCATCTGCGCTCGGAGCGGACGCTTCTCGTGGCGTCGCTGTTTCTCGGGTTGGTGGAGATCGAGGGGTTTTCGTCGATCCTGGGGGCGGTGTATTATGATTTTCTCGTCATATATCCTTTTTTCCCGGTGTTTGGTTTTTTCTTTTTCTTCCGGTTGCGCACGGCGTTGTGGTTGTCGGTGGTGCATATCGCCGTGTGGCTGCTTTTTGCTGCCGGTGTCTTTCGCACGGCACCTCTCAACCCGGCGCTGGAGTACCTGCCGCTGGTCAGTATGCTTGCCAGTACCCTCGTGGTGCTCCTCGTCGGGGTGATCTACCACATCTCTACTGAGATCACTTACCAAAAACTCCAGCATGCCAACGCCGAAAAAACGCTGCTGCTGCGTGAAATCCACCACCGCATCAAAAATAATCTCAACAAAATAGCCTCCGCCCTTGGCTTACAGATCCTCCGCGTCCGCCAGGGGCACTCCGTCTCTCCCGAAGAGATCCTCACGACCAACAAACTCCGGATCGAAGCGATGTCACTGGTACACGAAGCCCTCTACCACTCCGAGGATATCGCCCGGGTCGATATGGCCGCCTATGCCCGCAAACTCCTCGATCTCATCGCCCGTACCCATGAGCGTACGCTTCCGATACACCTCGAAGCCGAGGGGGTCACCCTCCCTCCGGACAAAGCCCTGCGCATCGGTACCATTCTCAACGAACTCATCACCAATACCCTCAAACACACTCCGGCTGACGCTCCGGATCTGCAGATCGACATCGCTCTGATTCTCGAGGAGGACTCCTGCCGCCTCACCTACACCCAGACCGGTCATCCCGATCCCGTCGATGCCGCTTCTCTCGCCCGTTCCCAGGGGCTCGGGATGATGCTCATCCGCCTCTCCGCCGAAGAGCTCGGAGGCAAACTTGTCACCCGGTCGGAGCATAATTCCCTCATTTTTACGATTTTATTCCCCTGCTGACACACCATTTTATCACTCTTCACACCACCGATGCAACATCTATGCAACATCTCCGAGGTATACTGGCGGTATGGGTTCTTTGGAACCAAATACTGCAAAAGGAGTGCAAAATGAAAACGGTAATGAAATGGGGAATGGTGAGTATCCTGATCCTTTTCTTGACAGCATGTGGTGGTGGATCGACCAACCC
>JALVQH010000269.1 GCA_027031505.1 Campylobacteraceae bacterium
CAAAACTTTATACCATATCAGAGCGATCGAGGCGGGGAATCATCCCGATTGATGCGATCAAGCGTGATTTTCTCATCTCATCTCTCATTGCCGAAGAGGCGATCAGCAGTTCACAACTGGAAGGGGCTTCGACGACACGAAAAGTGGCCAAAGAGATGCTTGTCCACAAGCGAAAGCCCCAAAACAAAGATGAAGAGATGATTCTCAACAATTACCGGCTGATGCAGGAGATCAAGCGGATCAAAAATGAAGAGTTGAGTGTCGATATGATTTTGGATCTGCACGCCATTGCAACCAAGGGGAGCAACGAAAACGGCAATATCCCCGGGAGATTTAGAGAAAACGATTCGATAGTCATCATGGATCGGGATGAAAACATCCTGCACGAGCCACCCAAACACAACACGCTTGTCCCCCGACTCCAAAGGCTGTGTAATTTTGCCAATGAGCGTCATCTGGGTGAGGGCAATGGTGAATTTATCAATCCGATTGTCAAGGCGATGATCTTGCACTTTATGATCGGGTATGAACACCCTTTTGCGGATGGGAACGGTCGGACGGCCAGAGCGTTGTTTTATTGGTACATGCTCAAGAGTGGTTTTGATTTTTTTGAATACATCTCGATCAGTTCCCTGCTCAAAGAAGCACCCAAACAATACACACTATCCTATCTCTACAGTGAGATGGATGATAATGATTTGACCTATTTTTTCTATTATCAGGCCGATATTATCTTGAGGGCGATTGAGGCGTTGTTCGGTTATCTTGAAAAGAAAAGTGAGGAATTTGAGGAGATGACCGAGATTTTGAAGGGGACTTCATTGGCCGGGACGCTCAATTTCGTCCAAAAAGATATCATCAAAAAAGCGATCAAGCATCCCGGACGCGTCTTCAATGCGCTTGAAGTCTCAGCTGATTATGACATCTCGGCCAATACGGCCAGAAAGTATCTCAATGCATTGGTGGAGTATAAATTGCTGGTGCGTGTGAAGCAAGGCAAACTGATTACATACATTGCGCCGGCGAATTTGCAGGAGCTTCTTAAATCATACACATAAAGAGTGTGTTATCGTTTGAGTTGAATGTCACATTTTCGCAGGAAAAGATGGTACAAACTCAAAAAAACATGGGACAAACTCCCCATTTTTGTGGTCTTTTCTTGCGATAGGTATTTTTTCAACTCAAAAAATGAAATTTGAGTTGAATGAAAATCAGCCCATCCAAAGCAAAACTGACTATATTTCTCTGAAACGATTCAAATCAAGGAAAAAATCATGCTCATGACACTCATGGTTATCTATACACTCTACACTCTGTTACGCGTCTACATCTCCGTGATGCAGATTGGGTACATCAATCAGGAGAAACGGGGCGAGCCGGTGCTGATGGGGGCGGGGCGGTATCTGGTCTCGGGCAATTATGCCGTCGCCAGAGAAAAAGTAGCGCTGCTGAGTCACATCGTGGAATATCTGCTGTTTGTGTGGTGGGTGCTTGGCGGGTTTGCGTGGCTGCAGGGGGTGACGGGGGTGGAGGATACGGTGGGCAGTGCCGTGGTATTTCTCTTCGGATTTTTTGCGATGAATTACATTGTGATGCTCCCCTTTGACCTCTATACCACCTTCAAGATCGACGAAGCGTTTGGCTTCAATAAAATGACTCCCAAAATGTACGTGATTGATACGATCAAGCAGATGGTGCTTTTTGCTGTGATTGGCGGAGCGGTGCTGGGTGGACTGGCGTGGATCATTTCGCATATTGATTCCTGGTGGCTCTACGGATTTGCGCTGCTCTTTGCCGTGGTGGTTGCGGCCAATATCCTGATGCCCTTTTTCATGGGATTGTTCAACAAGTTTACTCCG
Organism: Campylobacteraceae bacterium; assembly: GCA_027031505.1. Taxonomy (GTDB): domain Bacteria; phylum Campylobacterota; class Campylobacteria; order Campylobacterales; family Sulfurovaceae; genus S017-3. The sequence goes on from JALVQH010000269.1 coordinate 1,860, forward strand.
CTTGAGGAGGGGGATCTGCGTCGCGCGATCGAGGCGATGATGGAGAAGGCCGGATTGCGAAGTGACGGGATTTTCGTGATGGATGCGAGCAAACGCAGCGGCAAGCTCAATGCCTTTTTCGGCGGGCTGGGCAAGTCCAAGCGGGTGGTGTTGTTTGATACCCTGCTCGAGAAGCTGAACGATCAGGAGCTCCTCGCGGTGCTGGGGCATGAGCTGGGGCATTTCAAGCACGGGGACATTTGGAAAAACATCGCCTTAGTCGGTGTGCTCCTTTTTGTCGCGTTTTTCCTCTTTGGCCACTTGCCTGACGGGTTGTTTGCGACGATGGGTGTAGCGCCCACGGCGGGGGTCAAGATCGCGCTTTTTGTCTTTCTCCTGCCGGTGCTGAGCTTCCTGTTTACCCCCATCATGAGCTACGTTTCGCAGCACAACGAATATGCCGCCGACGCCTACGGCTCAGAAGTGGGCGGCCAAAACCATCTCGTCTCGGCGCTCCTGAAGCTCGTGACGGAGAACAAATCGTTCCCAAAATCCCATCCGCTGGTGATCTTCTTCTACCACACCCACCCGCCGGTTCTCGAGCGGCTCAAAGCGCTGGGATTCGACGGGACGCGGGTCGATCTGGACGGGGAGCTGCCCAAAGATGGGATCTTTGAGTTTATCGGGCAGTCGTAATATGGTATAATCGGTTCAAACAAAACAAAAGGATGGGCAATGCAGGTGACACTCGATATCCCCAATGAGCAGCTTTCCGAAAAGATCCTCTGGCTTCTGGAGCATTTCAAGAGTGAGGGGCTTGAGATTATAAAGGGGAAAAAGGAAACATCTTCTGTCCCAAAGCATAAAGAAGAAGGCCTCGATTTTTCTTCCATTGATGTTCCGAGTTTCAAAGGGGTAGATGGCATGGAGTATCAGAGGAAAATTCGTGATGAGTGGTAAAGTAGTTCTTGACACTAATGCGGTCATTAACGCCCTGGATAAAGGGTTTTATCTTCCTCCTGGCGATTATTATATTTCGGTTATAACTGAGATTGAACTCTTTTCGTACCCGGAATTGACAGAGAGCGAGGCGAAAATTATTCGTAATTTTATGCGACGGGTATCATCGGTTCCCCTTGATGATGCAGTTAGGGATTTTGCAATACATATTCGAAAGCATTACAACATAAAATTACCGGATAGTATTATTTGTGCAACAGCTTTAAGCAAAAAAAGTCTTTTGATCACTAATGATAAAAAACTTGATAGAATAGAAAATTTGAAAATTAAAACGCTTGAAGAATACGCATTAAAATAACACACATTTTATATCACATGACCCTCACCCAAGCTCTCACCACTGCACAAAAACAATTCACCGGCATCGTGGAGCGTCCCCGTTTCGAGGCGGAATTGCTGCTGGCGTACCATCTCGGGGTCGATCGGATGTATCTGTTGACCCATTCGGAAGAGACTCTGCCCGACCGATCCGGGTTTGAGGCGCTGGTGTCGCGTCGTGCGGAGCATGAGCCGATAGAGTATATTACCGGACGGGTGAGTTTTTATGATATTGAACTGTTCATTGCTCCCGGGGCTTTGATTCCACGGCCGGAGACGGAGATCCTCGTGGAAAAGGCAGCGAAGGTGATTCGCCGGGAAGGGCTGAAACAGATCGCGGAGATCGGGATCGGTTCCGGGGCGGTGAGTATCGTGCTGGCTCGAATGTTTCCCCAGTTGCGCATTGTGGCTTCGGATATTTCTGGGGAGGCTTTGGTTATCGCACGGCAAAACATTGAAACATTTGGCCTCATTGATCGGATCGAACTGCGTCACACTTCCCTGCTCGATGGGATAGAAGCATCTATCGAGATGATTGTCTCCAATCCCCCCTACATCGCCCGTGGCGTGGAGCTTGACCCTAACGTGCAGGATTTCGAGCCTCACACGGCGCTGTTTGCCGATGGGGCAGGGGATGATCTGCTGCGCAAGATTATCACGCTCTCGGCCGAGAGAAGGATACGGCATGTGGCGTGTGAAATGGGCTACGATCAGCGGGAGAGGATTTCAGCTTTTGTTAAAGAACTTGGGGTATATTCGGTGGACTTTTATACCGATCTGGCGGGGCTGGATCGGGGATTTGTTTTAATGAATAGTGAATGGTGAATAGTGAATAGTTTTGGTATGCTTTGCTTTGCAAAGCTTTTATCAAATAGGGGCTCAGCTCTACAAAAGCGGAACGCTGAACGCTTAACGCGTAACACTCAAAACGGGGCTGGGACTTCAGTCCCACAAATATACTGAAAGGATTTAAATGAAAAAAAACTTTAGAATTGCCACCATGACGTACCTGATCTTCCTCGGGATGATGCTCGGAGCGGTGGTGTATGCGGGGGTGGTGGTAGCTCCGGTGGTTTTCGGGAGTGAACAGTGGCTGGGGGGTGCAGTCCTGAGCCGCTATCAGGAAGGGCTGATCATGACGCAGAACTTTGTCCGGCTCGGGTACGGTCTGACGGTGATGATGGTAGCGGTATTTCTGTATGAAGGGTATCGCTACAAGATGGGGGAGCACGACAAGCTTTCCACTTCGATTACCCTGTTGACAATCGCGACGGCGGCGTTGTTTTCGTTTTATTACCTTCCCGATATCGTCGAGATGCAGTCGATGGGAAAAGAGGCGGTCGAAAGTACGGTCTTCGACCATCTTCACAAAGGGAGTGAACTGGATATCAAAATTTTGGCTGCTTCGATTTTGGCGTTGATGATTGTCAATATGCGGAAGGCGTGCAGGTAGTATTTTTAGTGAATAGTGAATGGTGAATAGTGAATGGTGAATGGTGAATGGTGAATAGTGAATGGTGAATGGTGAATGGTGAATAGTGAATAGTGAATGGTGAATAGTTTTGGTATGCTTTTCTGCGAAAAGCTTTTATTAGAAAGGGGTTGGGACTTCAGTCCCACAAAAGCGGAACGCTTAATACGTAACCCGTAACACGCACAAGGAGAGATGATGGATGATGCACGGCAGACACACCCGTTTGATCCGATAGTGTTTTCGGATACCCGGACGCTGATACTGGGGTCGTTTCCGAGTATTCAGTCGGTCGAAAATAATTTTTATTATGCCCATCCGCGCAATCAATTCTGGCCGATCCTCTCGGCCATCACCGGGTATCCGGTCGGAAATCGGGATCAGAAGATCTGGTTGCTCAAAGAGGCAAAACTGGGCGTGTGGGATATGATCGCAGCGTGCGTGCGGGGCGATTCACTGGACAGTTCTCTCGAGGATGAGGAGGTCAACGATCTGCCGGCACTTCTGGAGTGGTATCCTTCGATTGAGCGGGTGGCATTCACCGGGCGCAAGGCTGAGGCTCTGTGGAAGGTACATTTTGACCATCTTGAGATTGAGACACTCTATCTGCCATCCCCTTCACCGGCGTATGCAGCCATGTCGCTGGAGGCCAAAACGGCTCGGTGGCGTGAAGTTCTCGAGCTCGAGAGAAGGATCGTATGATGGGTGGATTTTTGAAGGATATCCTCGGACGGATGACCCGCCTGTGGAGGCGGAGAGAAGAGCGTGTCTGGGCGATCGGGGATATTCAAGGGTGCTACGATGATCTGCAGGCTTTGCTCAGACACATCGATTTTGACCCCCGGTATGACCGCTTGTGGATCGCCGGAGATCTTGTCAATCGGGGGGCAGGATCCCTCGAAACACTCGAATATCTCCATGCGATACGGGATCGCATTCATGTGGTGCTCGGCAATCATGATGTGACGCTGATCGCAGCCTATTTCGGCTTGAAAAAATCCAATCCGACAATCGATCCGATCCTTGCGTCCCCCCGTGCCGACGAGCTGATTGACTGGCTCCGATCCCAGCCGTTCCTCCATTACAACCCCACGTTGGGGTATGCGATGGCACATGCAGGGATCTCTCCGATGTTTGATTGGGATCAAGCCGTGATGTATGCCCGGAGGATCGAGGAGAAACTTCAGAGTTCCGAGGCCAGAAAGTGGCTGAAAAAAATGTTTCAAAAAGGGAAAGGTGTGTTTGATCCTGACGGGGATGAGATCACCCTGGATCGCTACATCATCAACAGCTACACCCGGATGCGCTTTTGCGACAAAAAGAGCGGTCGCCTCGACTACGATCAAAAAGGGGCGCCGACGAAAAAAACCGACAGAGCCGGTCTGGTTCCGTGGTATCGGTGCAAACATCGCAAACCTCTTCCATATCGGATCCTTTTCGGCCATTGGTCGACCCTGGGATATGTGGAGACGAAAAAAGCCGTTTGCCTCGATACTGGCTGTGTCTGGCAGGGGAAGATGACCGCCAGACTCCTCAGCGGCGACGGGCGGATTGCGCAGGTGAACTGTCCGGATGGGCTGGAGCCGGGGGAAGGTGAGTGAATTGGTGTATTGGTGTATTGGTGATTCGTAATTCGTAATTCATGATTGGGGACGCGACTTTAGTCGCGTTTGGTGGATGGTTGGCAGGGGCAGACCCATGTGTCTGCCCTCGGGTTGCATGTGCAGATGAGGGTTGTTTTCAATGGAAATGGAGCCGTTTATCACATACAATACATTGGAGACAATCCAATCTCTACCCTTCTTCGCCCACAAAAAGATTCACTCTGTCACGCCTCTCCTGCCCCGGGAACATGGCAATGCCGTGATGCGTGTCGCGACGACGGAGGGGTGTTATGTCGTTCGGCAGGGGACGCGGAGGGAGCGCGATATGGGGGTGGAGTACCGTGTAGGGCGGTTGGCGTATGGGGCAGGGATCGCTCCGGAGATCTATTGTTACGATCCGATGCGGAGTGTGATGGTTCTGGCGTATGTGGAGGGGGGGCATCGCAGCCGTCCGGGGCGGGATGAATGGATGCAGCTCGCCCGTATCCTTCATACTCTTCACGCGATTCCGTACCAAGGTAAAGATTTGCCGCAGGTCAATCTGCGTGAACTCATTGAGGTGGATCATGAGGCGATCGCCGAGGCGTTTGCGACGGTGGAACATTTTCCTCTGCAGCCGGCTCTATGTCATCATGATCTTACCCCGCGCAATATTCTCTGGGTTGGGGATGCACCAATGCTGATCGATTTCGAGTTTGCGGGGATCGGGGATCGCTGTTTCGATCTCGCGGCGGTGTGTGTGGAGTTTGGGCTGGAAGGGGAGGCGGAGGCGCTTTTTTTGGCTGCCTATTTTGAAGACCCGTCCATAAGTAATGCAACTTTTTTCAGGAGGCGGGACTTCGGTCCTGCAGATGCGGGGTTGCAACCCCGCCTCCGAAGGGAAGGAGCAAGTGATTTGGCAGGAGAAGAATCCCCCGTCTGCCCCCAGACGAAGCTGGCGGCGTGGAAGGTACTCTACCGGGCGCTCCGGCGGCAGTGGTTCGCCCGGCACGGGGTGGAGCGTCTCGATCAGATCCCGTAGTCGGCTCCGTATTTCTCGGCGACAAAATCGATGTCTTTGTCGCCGCGGCCGGAGAGATTGACAAGGATCGTGCCGATGTCGGGATTGGCTTTGGCAAGATTGAATGCATGTGCCAGAGCGTGTGCCGATTCGATGGCAGGAATGATCCCTTCAAGGCGGGAGAGTTCAAAAAAGGCATCGATCGCTTCGGCGTCACTGACGGTTCCGTACTGGACACGGCCAATGTCTTTGAGATAGCTGTGCTGGGGGCCGACACCGGGATAGTCAAGTCCACTGGCAACAGAATAGACTTCGGCCGGCTCGCCTTTTTCGTCTTTGAGCATGTAGGTTTTGAATCCGTGGATGATTCCCGGTTCTCCGAGGGTCAACGTCGCGGCATGTTCTCCGGGCTCATCGAGGCTGCGTCCGGAAGGTTCAGCTCCGTGCATGGCCACCTCTTCGTCATTCATAAAGGCAGTAAAGAGACCGATAGCGTTGCTGCCGCCTCCGACACAGGCGACGAGATTGTCCGGAAGAGTACCGGTCATATCGAGAAACTGCTCCCGCGCTTCGACGCCGACGATCGACTGAAAATCCCGTACCATTTCAGGATAGGGGTGGGGACCGACGACCGATCCGATCCCGAAGAATTGCGAATCGGGATCGGCCATGTAGGCACCGAATGCGGAATCGACAGCCTCCTTGAGGGTTTTGCGTCCATGAGTGACCGGGATGACATTGGCTCCGAGGATCCGCATGCGGATGACGTTGGGGTGTTCTTTGGCCATGTCCACTTCGCCCATGTGGATGTCACATTCAAGCCCCACGAGAGCTGCCGCCGTGGCCAGTGCGACGCCGTGCTGGCCGGCACCGGTCTCGGCGATGAGCTTTTTCTTGCCCATCTTTTTAGCCAGCAGCGCTTCACCGAGGGTGTGGTTGATCTTGTGAGCTCCGGTGTGGTTGAGATCTTCCCGTTTGAGGTAAATGGGAGTGCCGTATTTCCGGGAGAGATGTTTGGCATGGAAGATGGGGCTGGGACGCCCGACATAGTGCTGATACAGATCGGTCAGTTCTGCGATAAAATCAGGGTCTTTGCGGATCTTCTCATACTCTTGGGCGATGTGTTTCATGATCGGTTCGAGTTCGGGCGGGAGAAATGCGCCGCCGTATTCGCCGAAATAGCCGTTTTCGTCGGGCTGGGGACAGTCGAAGATGTTTTGTGCCATGGATACTCCTTTTAAAATGTGTAAAACAATTGTACGCCGGAAGCGATTGTGAATAACTTAGAATTCCGTTTCCCGAGACGGTTTTGGCTATAATTATCCCGATCTACACATCGAGGAGAGAGTATGTCCAAAATTATTGACCACTTCATAACCCTGACGCAGATACCGCACTGTTCCCGGGATGCCGAAGCACTGCTGCTGCACCTGAGCGATTCTGCCCGGCGGTACGGTTACGAAGTGCAGAGGGATGAAGCGGGGAATCTTCTCGCCTCGAGAGGTGCTCCCCGGATATGCCTCCAGGCGCACTACGACATGGTCTGCATGGGGCAGGCACCGCAGATCGAGACGCATGAGCGCGACGGATGGCTCCATGCCGTGGATGCTTCACTTGGAGCGGACAACGGGATTGGGATTGCGATGATGATGGCGCTGATGGAGGAGGGGGTCGAGGCGGAGTTTCTCCTGACCGCCGATGAGGAGATTGGCCTGATCGGCGCCAATGCCCTTACCTTCGGGCTTCAATCGATGCGGATGCTCAACCTTGACAGTGAAGATGAAGCCGAAGTCTGTATCGGGTGTGCCGGAGGGGCGGACATCGTCGGGGAGATCGTTGATGAGATGATCCCCGGACATGGCACATGTTACGAAGTGGCCGTGCGAGGGCTGCCTGGTGGCCATTCGGGGGTCGATATCGACAAGGATATCCCCTCGGCGATCACGATGCTGGCAGCGTATCTGCACGAGGAGAGAGTCGATCAACTTGCCGGGTTCATTGCCGGAGAACGACGCAACACTATCCCCGCCAATGCCGTCGCCATTGTCCGGAGTGACACCCCGCTGACCGGACGGGGAGAGGTGACGGTGCGTCCACTGAACGAATTTCCCGATGTCTATCGCGGCAGCCGGGAGATACTCGATTACCTCTATCGGTTCAAACAGGGGGTGCGGTCGATGAACCCGCAGCTGGGCATCCCACAAACGAGCCTCAACCTGGCATTAGTCAACGATACATACGATCCGCGAGGTCTGACGATCGAGGTCAGTGCTCGCGCGATGAGCATGGAGGATTTGGAGGTGCTGATCACCGAGACGGTATTCGAGATGGAGATGGCGGGCTTGAGTGTGCGTGTGGAAGACCAATACCCGGCATGGAAACCGGAAGAAAATGCCTTTACCCGTGAAGTAGCTGCCGCGATGGAAGCCGAGTTTGGCACCGTCAAGACCATGGCGATCCATGCCGGTCTCGAGTGTGGCCTGCTGAGCCAGAAATACCCTCAGATTCAGTTTGCTTCCATCGGCCCGACGATCCGCTACCCCCATTCGACACGGGAATGTGTCGACCTCATGTCGGTGGAACGGACGTTTCGGGTGGTGGAGAAGATAGTGGGAAGTAGGAAGTAGGAAGTAGGAAGTAGGAAGTAGTAGGCGGGAGGTGAGGAGTGAGAGGTGAAAAATGAAAAATGAAAAATGAAAAATGAAAAATGAAAAATGGGATGGTAGTGAATGGTAATTCGTGATTGGGGACGCGACTTCAGTCGCGTTTGAGTGGGTGGTAAGTAGTGATGTAGGGTTGAAACCTTGCCTCCAGATTTGATCGATTCCCGGCGGTTTGTATGGGTCGGGGCTGAAGCCTCCGGCTCCGATCATCTACCAATAACCAATATACCAATATACCAATACACTAAACTTTGAACGTCTCCGACGTTCGGCAGTAGGGGGTCATGAAGCAGCTTTCGCATTCTGGTTTGAGCGCTTTGCAGCGGTAGCGGCCAAACAGCACCATCGCCTGGTGGAGGCGGTGGAGGTCGGTTTTGAATTTTTTCGTCAGTTGCTCTTCGCATTTGACGGCGGTGGGGGCGTTGCACAGACCCAGGCGGTGGGCGACGCGGTAGACGTGGGTGTCGACGGCCATGAGGTTGGCTCTGGTGTATTCGATCATGACGACATTGGCGGTTTTCTGGCCGACACCGGCAAGTGTGACGAGTTCTTTCTGGTCGAGCGGGATGTCGCCGTGGTAATTGTCGACGACCGACCGTGCCATCTGGATGAGATTTTTGGCTTTGTTGTTGAAAAAGGAGCAGGTTT
>JALVQH010000270.1 GCA_027031505.1 Campylobacteraceae bacterium
GCCACTCGTTCGCCTCGGCGCTCATCATCGGCGGAGCCGATCTGCGGGTGGTGCAGGAGCTGCTCGGGCACAGTTCGCTGGTAACGACGCAGATCTATACCCACATCCAGCAGCAGCATCTCGAGCAGACCGTTCAGCGATACCATCCTCTGGGAGCTCTGTCATGAAAACAACCGTTGATCTCCTTCGGCAGGCAGGTATCCTCTGTAAAAAATTGACACCCATCTCTCCCAAAGCGCTCGGCTCACGAAAAAAGATTGCGATGTACCTCGGCGTGGATGTGGAGGGGTATTATTGCAGCGTCATGGTGATCGAGAAAAAAAGCCGTGTATTACGGAAAGAGGCCGAAGAGTTGGCCGCGCTTCATGCGAAGCTGGAAACCTTTGCGGATACGGCGATTACGAAGCGGTATATTCAGGTCAAAGCGCCTCTGTGCTCCAAAGCCAAAGCATGGATGGAGCAGGAGGGCTGGGTGTTTTTGCAGGGGTGATTTATCCTTGGTTTTTGCGGTACTCAAGGATCATCATGAGCGCTTCGTCCTTGAGGAGCAGTTTCTCTTTTTTGATCTGCTCCAGCTCCATATCGCTCAGATGGAGACGCCCTTCATCGGCATCGGTGGCTTTTTGGTCGAGTTCATTATGTTTTTCAAAAATTTTAGCGAAGTGCGCGTTGCTCTGCTTGAGGGCACTGATTTCGTCTCGGTATTCGGATAGCATATGGGCTCCTTGGTGTTTTTTGGTATTTTTATTATAGTCTTTTTGGGATTAGAAGGCGTTTGCATCGGGACAAATCGGAAAGACCAGGATGGTTTGAAGCAGAGAAAGCCGGTACGGCAGAGGAGCAGCCGCATTCACCGCTGATGATCAGGTGCGGTACTCGGCGTTGATCTTGACATAGTCGTAGCTCAGATCGCATCCGTAGGCGATAGACTCCCCCGTCCCCATCCCCAGATCACATGTGATGAGAAACTGGTCATGCTGCATAACAGCATGGGCTTCCTGTTCCCGCGTGGAGTCGAGTGTACGTTGTGCCGCAGAGTAGATGAGCAGATCGTCGTAGTGAATCACCAGACGTTCTTCATCACATGTGACCCCCGAAGCTCCAATCGTTGAAGCGATCCGTCCCCAGTTGGGATCTTCACCAAAAAGAGCCGTCTTGACAAGCAGTGAGTTGCTCAGTGCGACCGCTGCTTGACGAGCCTCGGCATCTGTGGCGGCTCCCTTGACATGAAAAGCAACCACTTTGGTTGCCCCTTCCCCGTCGCGGAGGATCATCATGGCCAGTGCAAACAGTACTTGTTCCAGCGCTTCCCGGAAAGCTGTTCGATGGTAGACACCGCTGACCCGGTTGGCCAAAAGCATTGCCGTATCGTTGGTGGACGTATCTCCATCGACCGAAATGCGATTGAACGATGCATCCACTCCCTCCCTGAGAGCCGGTTCCATTTCCGAGGCGGGAATATCGGCATCGGTGACGACAAATGCCAGCATTGTCGCCATGGCCGGATCGATCATTCCGGCTCCTTTGGCGATGGCGCCAAGACGAAAGCAGCTGCCGTCTTCGAGTGTGACTTCACAGGCAACCTCTTTTTTGAATGTGTCGGTTGTCAAAATTGCCCGGGCGGCGGCATCTGAATCCCGTGCATCATAATCGAAACGGTCAAATGCCGAAATGATCTTGTCTGTCGGCAGACGATAGCCTATGACACCGGTAGAGCTCATGATGGGATTGAGCACAGTCCGTTTGCTTCTGAGTGCATCAAAGATATGATCAATATCTTCGATCCCTGCTTCACCGGTCATAGCATTGGCATTTTTGGCATTGATGAGGACAAAATCGGTCTGGAACCCTTCCGGATAGCGCTTAAAATGACGGATAGGCGCTGCCTGGAAGCGATTGGTCGTAAAGATGGCGGCCACATCACAAGGGGTATCCGAACGGATAAAAGCAACATCGCCGTCGATATCGCTTGAGCCGGAGTTGGCCGGGTCGGTGCGCATCCCGACATTGATCCCGTCGCAGTAAAATCCCGGGACGGCAGCCAGCCCCCCTTCGAGCGGGGTGATCTTATACATAGTTGAGCTCCTCAGGGCGCTCTTTGCGCCGGATGATTTGTTTGGCTTTCTGGATCCCCTCGCTGGTGCCCACAAGGATCAGTCTGGATTTGGGCATGATGAGAGTATCTCCTTTGGGCATGGGGATAAAAGCATCCTCTTTGGGTGTGATGCCAATGACGTCAACATTGGCAACATCCCGGAGTTTGGCTTGCTTGAGCCTCTGGAGAACCAGCCAGCTGGTTTTGGAGACTTTGACCTCTTCCATATCCAGCGGCGTGTCGCTGCGATAGAGAAATTCCTGAAGGAGATTGGCCATGTCGGGGCGCACTGCAATGGCATTGATTCGCTGAGCAAGGAGTTTGGTCGCAGTGACGACCCGATCGGCACCGAGTTTGTGGAGCTTTTGCTCTTCTTCGGTGTTGTTGGCATCGGTAATGATCAGGAAGGGGTGTTTGCTCCTTCCGATCTCTTTTTCGTACAGGCGAACCGAAGCGATGACAGCGATATTGTCGGCAACATTGTTGGAGAGAGAGATAACCCCTTTGGCACTTGAAAGGTGAGATTTGAGAATACCAATTTCGGTGTGAGGTTCAGCCGAAACATAATAGGGGTAATGATATTTTCCGGCAATAGTCTCAAGATCCTCACGCGGGTCGACGACAACAAAAGGGATATGGTTGTTGCGCAGTTGTTGTGTGACCTGGATCGTATAGTCATTGTGGTAGCAGATCACAAAGTGATGTTTGAGCCGGGCAATCTTATACAGCATACTTCTCTCCTTGGCAATTTTCTGGAATTCTCCCTTTTTGATCACTTCGGCGATAATCCCCACAGCGATGGTGAAGACGACAAATCCGACGATGATCAAGGTGATCGTGAAGATTCGTCCCATGTCCGAAATGGGTTTGATTTCGCCGTATCCGACGGTGGTGAACGTAATGCCGGTCTGATAGATCGCATCCATCAGAGGAAAATGGTCGATCAGCATGTATCCGATGGTACCGACAAGCATGGTCAAAACCGTAAGGATCAGGGGGATGCGAAAGGGGGCAAGATGCCCGTAGAATTCGTCGTTGAGGGTAATGTGGGGTTTGGTCGAGCGCTGCCAGCCGAGTGATTCGGTGATACGCCTCATGGTGCTGCCTGGATCTGTACAAGAAAGGGGAGATCATCCCCTCGAGGCGGTCTTACTCAGAGACCTGGGCGAGGGCAGCGTGCTTTTTCATGGTGCGCAGTGTCGAAGCTGCGACTTTGATTTTGCGGGTAGTCCCATCTTCGAGCGTGACCCGTACGGTACGGAGGTTGGGAAGCTGCCGACGCTTCGTTTTGTTGTGCGCGTGGGACACGTGGTATCCTGTCAGGGGACCTTTTCCGGTTACGTGACATCGTCTTGCCATTATGGAACCTTTTTAATGGGGTATTTTTTATGGATTCTAACGAAAAATTAGAAAAAGTTTTGCGATTCTACTCAAAAGGGGCTTAATAGTAAATAAAGAGA
>JALVQH010000271.1 GCA_027031505.1 Campylobacteraceae bacterium
GGATTACGAAGATGCCATGCAGTATGTCTGCGCCAAAAAGGTGAATGCAGATGTGATCGTCACGAATGATAAGGGGTTCGTGAGTCTGGACATTGACTTGGTAGGTACGAAAGCATAATGTAGAGGAGGCTTTTCTCTCGCTCCCACGTTTCACGTGGGAGTGTATATGGAACGCAAGGCAACAGACAATCTCCCTCATATCTATACATTGTATGTATGTGTTCCCACGCGCAACGTGAAAAACAAACATTGAAAAAGATAAAAAGATAAGCTATAATAAATCATGAAATTTGAATGGGACATCCACAAAGAGAGATCCAATATCCAGAAGCATGGGGTGACGTTTGAGCAGGCGTCGTATGTTTTTGCTGATCCTTTTGCGCTGAACCGTTACGATGAAGAACACTCAGAAGATGAGGAGAGATGGGTCTTGCTCGGTCAATCACTCCATGAAACACTTCTGGTCGTAATCCATACGTTTCGTGATGAAAACAGTCAAGAGATTGTACGGATCATCAGCGCGAGAAAGGCGACAGAAAAAGAGAAGAAAACCTATCAAAAAAGGAGAAAGCGATGAAAGACGAGTATGATTTTACCGATGCAGAACAGGGACGGTTTTATCGTCCAATAGAAGCGTTGGAGATACCGGTCTATCTTGACAAAGAAAACCGGGATTTTTTGATGAAAAAAGTTAAGAAGCATGGGAAAAATTTTTCTTTGACCCATGTCGTGAACGCCTTGATTCGGCAGGATATCGAAATCACAAAACACATAGCTCTGTAACACGGGGGAAGTTCGATTCCTCCACCCTCTCGCCATATTACGTATACTTCAGCACCCGTTTCTCCCCTTCTTTGACCACCTCTCCGCTCTTGTCAAGATACTCGAGATAGGCGATGCAGTATTTGCGGCTCATGCCGGTCTCGGCTTTAAACAGGCGAATGTCGAGATAGCCGTGTTGGATCATCAGCTCCCGCATGAGTGCCAGTGCCCGGCGGAGATTGGATTCACTCACGAAGAGGTTGTGTGCCAGACGGACGACTTTTTTGGCGCGGGTGAGGGACTTGAACGCTTGATCGCCCCGTGCACGGTCGAGGTCGAGGCGATCATAGAGGTTGTAGGGGGCTTCGGGGGTGAGCCCCTCTTCGTCGAGGATGGTGTGGATGCGCTCTTCGAGGGTATTGATGAGCTCTGTTTCGTCCTGATCGGCGCGGAGGTAGATGCCGTTTGTTTGTTTGAGGTAGCCCTCTCCAACCATCCGACGCATCACTTCGCTCACGAGGGCTTCGCTCGCCCAGGTGATCCGCAGTGTGACCGAAGCAGGGGAGAGGAAGGCGCGGGGGTTGTTTTCATAAATAGCACGGATAGCATCGTGGACGGTGGTGAGGGCTTCGAGGGGGTAGACCACGAGTCCGGCTTCATCGACAAACGCCCCTTCGATACTTCGGGCATATTTCAACGCTGTTTTGTGATCGATCCCGAAACGCTGATGGCTCGAGATGAGCCCAAATCCCCGTCGGTGGTTGGCCATGAGCAGCGCAAAGGCTCGGGCGAAATCGCGGGATTTGAGGGTGCGCAGGAGGGCGAGCTTGTGCCGTTTGCGCATCGGTTCGCTGATGGGGATAAGGATCTCCCCTCCGGCGACGAGCCGACCGCTGGAGAGGAGAACAAACGGATCGCCAAACCGGGTAAAGACTTTTTCCCGGAGCTTGAGGGTGGCATATTCGCCGCCTGGGTAGAGGAGCACCGTCCCCTCGACCCGTTTGGCACCGCTGATGAAGAGCACTTCAGCTCCATGGCTCAGTCCCACCTCTCCGATCGTCTCCAGGGAGACATCCAGCGTCGCAAATCCCCGGAAATAGCCGCGGGAGCAGAGCAGGAAGCCTTTGGAGAGTTTCTGGTGGGAGAGGTCGAGATTGAGCGCGACCCGCTGGTGGGTGTGGGCTGATTCGCGGTCGCGGCCGTGCACCTGAATGTTGCGGACGGTGACCGGCTTGTTGAGCTCGGCGACGTTGAGTTTGGTGCCCTTGGTAACGGTGCCGGAGAGCACGGTGCCGGTGACGATGGTACCCACCCCGCGCGGGCTGAACACCCGGTCGATGTAGTAGCGGAAAAAGGGTGCATCGGGTGTCTGCCGCGGCGGAAGGGCAAAAAGGGTCTCCTGGAGTGTCGTGATCGTCTCGGGTCGGTGGATCGAGGTGGGGAGGATGGTGAGGAGTTCCATGGCGGGGTGTTCGGCAAAGAGTGCTTCGATTTCGTGTGTGCGCCGGGTGAGGAGATCGGCATCGGCAAGGTCGCTTTTGTTCAATGCCACGACGACACGGCGTACCCCGGCGATCCGCAGGACATTGAAGTGCTCCAGCGTCTGGGGCATGATCCCGTCATCCGCCGCGATCACGAGCAGCGCCGCATCGAAGCCAAACGCCCCGCTGATCATGTTTTTGATCAGCTTCTCATGCCCGGGGACATCGATAAAGGCGACGTTGACCCCATCCTGCTCCATATTCGAAAAACTCAGATCGATCGTGATCCCCCGCTCCTTCTCTTCGGGCATCTCGTCGCCGTTGTAGCCGGTCATCGCCTCGATGAGAGCGGTTTTGCCGTGGTCGACGTGTCCGGCGGTGCCGATGATTATATCTCTCATGCGGTACCGCCTGAGAGGGTGAATAGTGAATAGTGAATAGTGAATAGTTTTTGTATGCATTGCTTTGCAATGCTGCCATCGATAAGGGGATGGGACTTCAGTCCCATCAATAATCTTTCATGAGCCATTCTTTCACTCCTTGTGTTTGGTCTTTGGCATCGCACGAGGGGGGTCAGGTGATTCATGATTCATCTGCCGCACTTCGTGACAGCAGACAAATCACACACGAGGGGGGTCAGGTGATTCATGATTCATCTGCCGCACTTCGTGACAGCAGACAAATCACAAATCACCAGACCCCTGAAAGCAACCGTTGGAAGGTGCGCAATTGCGCACCCTGCGCGGACGTTGCAAAAGGGGCTGGGACTTCAGTCCCACTAAACGCGACGGAAGTCGCGTCCCCAATAATATAAGCGTTGCCAAGCAACGCCTACCAAAACTCCTAACTCCTCACTCCTAACTCCTCACTCGCCTGCACGATCGCCCCAAAATTTCTCTCGCTCACCGTCCGCATATCCAGCACAAACCGTTCCGATTCGATCCGGCCAATGATGTGTCGGGCGCGGAAGTGGGATTCAAGAGCTTGCGGGTCACCCTCAAGGGCAAGGATGACGGTGGGGATGCGCCGGCCTGGCATGGTGCCGCCGCCGACGTAGCTTTCGCCGGGGAGGACTTTTGATGGGATGGCGATCCGGGGTTGGAGAGCCTTTGCTTTCTCTTCGAGCGCTTCGGGGGTGGCAAAAAGCATCCTCAGGATCGGGATGCGGTCGTAGTCCTTCTGCCGGTACGCCAGTACGGTGCGCTCAAGGAGGCTGAGGGTAATCTTGTCGACGCGAAACATCCGCAGGATTGGGTTGCGCTTGAGCTGGGCGATGAGGTCGCGGCGACCGACGATGATCCC
>JALVQH010000272.1 GCA_027031505.1 Campylobacteraceae bacterium
AGGTTGGCACGATCAATGCCAAATCAAGCAGCGTATGGATTTTGAGTTGTTTAAACAATCGTTTCGCTTCATCCGTTTGCATGGGGTATTATAGCGAAGGATAGACGTAGGACAAAAAAGTATGTCAAATTGTCATATTTTCGCAGCCCCTTTTTAACAAAAGCGTTGCTATGCAACGCATACCAAAACTCCTCACTCCTCACTCCTAACTCCTAACTCTCCCTTGTTACCACATAAAAACTCAACCTCTCTATCTCCCCGTGCTCCCGGATAAACCCGTTGATCTCCTCGAGACTCACCTGTTCGATCCGCTCCAGTTCCCGGGTGTTTTCTCCGAGGGGTTTGTGGGCATAGTATTCGTCAAACGCACGCCCCAACCGCTGAGAGAGGGTCTCGGTACGCAGAGGTTCACTGCCCAGCAAGAAGGCTTTGGCTCCTTCGAGCTCTTTGGCGGTGATGCCCTCTTGAACAAACTCGGTGACCACTTCACCGATTACCTGGATCGCTTCGTCCTCACTCTCAAGCTTGGTCTGAACATGTCCGGTGAAGTAGCTGGTTGAGCGCTTGAGAGCAAAGCGCCCATAGGCAGAGTATGCCAGGCCGCGCTTGACCCGGACTTCTTCCATCAGACGGCTGCCGAATCCGCTGCTGCCGAGGACAAAGGCGGCGATTTTGGCCAGGTGGGTCTCCTCCCCGTCGTACGCCACATCGAGCGGTGCCCCGAAATAGATGTACGCCTGCTCCGTCCCGACAAATTCCCGCTCGATGGTCGGCGTATCGGACGCCGTAAAATGACCGACGGGGACGACGGAGGTCTGCTTGAGGGGGGTAAGCGCCTCGAGGAGATACCCCTGCGCCTCTTCCCAGCTCAGGTCACCGCCGAGGACGATGGTGAGGTTGTTCAGGCCGATATGGGTGCGGATCTGATAGACCAGATCCTCCGCATCCATCATCCGGACACTCTCCAGCGTCCCGTCGATCGGCTCCGCCAGCCCGGTGCCGGCAAAGAGCAGACGCGACAGCCCGATCGACGCCCGATAGTCGTAGTCGCTCTGCTTCTGGGTCAACTGCCCGAGCGTCCGCGTCTGCACCGTCTCGAACGCCTCCGGAGAAAAGTTGGGATCAGCCAGCAATTCGGCCAGCATCCCTGCTCCGTACCCGAAATTCTCCTTGAGTGCGCTCAGCTCAATCACCATCGTCTCCCGCCCTGCATGGGCATTCAGGCTTACCGCCCGAGATTCCAGACGCTCGGCAAAGACCGCCGAGCCTGCCTTGCGCGATCCTTCCCCGAGCAACCGCGCCGTCATACGCGCCTGCCCCGGATTGAGATCGCTCAGAGCCCCGCTGTCCTCAAACACCAGTTGCAACGAGACAATCGGCAGATACCGCTCCTCCTCGAAAATCACGGGAATTTCGACACCGTGAAGGTTGAATATGGTCTGGATAGCTGACATGGTTGGTTCCTTTTTTGTTGTATTAAGTGTTATGTGCTACGTGCTACGTGTTAAGTGTTATGCGTTATGTATTACGTGGGGTAACGCTGTTACGTTTCAAATGTCGGATAGTTTCCGGCTTTTCGGGCTGAAACTTCCGGTTCCGAAACAAATCGCGTTGCGATTGTAGTGTGCAATGGTATACCCTACGCAAGCAAAGACCCATTGGACAGCCTGCGTAACACGTAACACTTAGCACTTAACACAAATTTTCTAATAATACCTCTCCAAAATCTCATACGCCGTATTGCGTTTGGCCGGTTTCTCTCCGATGTCACGAATGAGGCGGATCATCTCCTCCTGGTTCATCCGGTTGTGGGCTCCGGCGGCGGAGACGACGTTTTCTTCCATCATGGTTGAGCCCAGATCGTTGGCGCCCCAGCGCAGTGCCATCTGACCGATGTAGCTGCCCTGGGTCACCCAGGAGCTCTGGATATTGGGGACATTGTCAAGGAAGAGGCGCGCCACCGCGAGCAGGCGAAGATAATAGTTGGCACTGGTTTTACTCAGGGTAGGCAGCTGGCGCTTGAGCTCTGTGTTGTCGCTCTGATAACTCCACATGATAAACGCCCGGAACCCGCCTGTCTCATCCTGCAGTCGGCGGATGTGGTCGAAATGCTCCACGATCTCCCGCGTAGTCTCGACGGTACCGTACATCATCGTCGCAGTCGATTTCATTCCGATGGTGTGAGCTTCTCTGTGAACCTCCAGCCATGTAGCCACATCAAGCTTATTTGGAGCGATAATGTCCCGTACCCGGTCGCTGAGGATCTCAGCCCCGGCTCCGGGGATGGAGCTGAGCCCTTTGGCCTGGAGGCGCTCCAGCACCTCGCGGATGCTCAGATGAGATCGGCGGGCGATGTAATCGATCTCAATCGCCGAAAAGCCGTGAATGGTCACTTCGGGATACTTCTGATGGATATGCGCCACCAAATCCTCATACCACTCGATCTCCAGCCTGGGGTGCACCCCGCCCTGGAAGAGGATCTGCGTCCCGCCGATGGCAATCAGTTCATCGATCTTGGCATCGATCTCTTCGAAGCTCAGCACATAGGCATCTTCTTTTTTCTCGTGGGTATAAAACGCGCAGAATTTGCAGTCCACCCAGCAGATGTTGGTGTAGTTGATGTTGCGGTCAACGACGAAAGTAGTGACCCCTTTTGGGTGCAGCTCCTGCTTGCGGGCATATGCCATGCGACCGAGTTCTTTGAGATCGGCATGCTCGATTAAGTCTATCGCTTCGGCGATAGACAAGCGGGTAGCGGGTAGTGGGTAGCGGGTAGAGCTTTTTTCAGCGGTTTTTGTCATATTCATTTTCTCACTTCTAATAAAAATGTCCGATAGATACATGAAGGAATCCTAATGCACTCATGCAATTTTCTACCTTCTACCCGCTACCCTCTACCCTCTCACTTCCCAACCGCGTCCAGAACCCCGTTGATAAACTGCGGCGACCGGTCATCGGCGAGCTCCTTGCCCAGTTCGACCGCTTCGTTGATGATGATCGGGCGGTCGGTACCGGCGATAAGGATTTCGTAGGTACCCAGACGCAGGATCGCTTTTTCGACCTTGCCGATTCCGTCCATATCCCACTCTTTGAGGTGCTTCGCGATCTCGGCATCGATCCGGTCGAGATGCTCGAGGGTGCCTCGGAACAACCCCCGGGAAAACTCCCGCTGCCTGTTGCGGATCTTCCCCTCTTCGAAGATATCGTCGCTGAATTTTGAGATATTTGTATTGCCCAGATCGTAAGCATAGAGCAAGCCGACGACGGCGGTACGAGCCTGGTGGCGTGTGGCCATAGATATCCTTTGTGCGTGTTACGTGCTAAGTGTTAAGTGTTACGTTGTGGGTGGAGACCAACTTTTTAGAACAGAAACGAACCATGGTAGACAAAGCATCGATCTTGATCCGGTGCGAGACTGAAGTCCCGCCTCCAGAAAATCGAATTTACATACCATAATTCCTAATTCCTAATTCCTCACTCCTAATTCCTCATACAAGTTGATCATCTCGATCAACCCCGTCATCGCTTCGGCTCCTTTGTT
>JALVQH010000273.1 GCA_027031505.1 Campylobacteraceae bacterium
CCGTTTTTTCTCTAATGCCATACGATCCCCTCCTCTCGAACAGTCTGGGCAAGATACGGTGCTTGCGAAAGATCGATCAGGTCGATTTTGTAAGGGATCGTTGAATCTTCGATGAGGGTTTTGACGTGAGAGAGTTTGCTGCGGATAGGCGTGTCACTCTCGATCGCAATGTCATAATCGGAATACTCCGAAGCTGACCCTCTGGCACGGGAACCGAACAAATATATTTTCTGCTCAGGAAACGTCGCAACAAGCAGGGATCGGAGCTCTTGGATGGTTTTCATGGGGATATTATACCATATCCTCTTTCGGCGGACAAAAATACACATTAGCTATCTATTCGGGGCTGGGACTTCAGTCCCATTCATGCATCTGCCAATCACCAATTACGCATCACCAATCACCCCGGCAATCTTCTCATGCAAATCCAGAATCTCCTCTTTTTTCGCATAGTAGCTGTTGGGATTGGCAATCAGGTGCGCCGAGGAATCCATGATATCCTCGGCGATCTTGAGACCGTTTTCGCGCATGGTGTTTCCGGTCTCGACGATATCGACGATCGCGTCGGCCAGACCGACCAGCGGAGCCAGTTCGATCGAGCCGTAGAGTTTGATCACTTCCACGCCGACTGCTTTCCGGGCGAAGTAGTCGCGGGTGATGTTGACCATTTTGGTGGCGATTTTGATGTCGGGGCGGTTCCAGTCGAGGGTCTCTTCGTTGCGGATGCCGATGGCGACTTTGCAGCGGCCGATCCCCAGGTCAAGCAGGTCGATAATCTCCAGGCGCTTCTCGGTGATCACATCCAGCCCCACGACCCCCAGATCGGCTGCCCCGTGCTCGACATAGGTGGGGACATCCTGATTGCGGACGTTAAGGAAGCGGAAGCCGTGCTGCTCCATGATCAGCTCCCGCCCGCTGAAGGTAAACGCTCCGCTGAAAATCTCAGAAAAGATCATTAGTGTCTCCTCGGCGATGCGTCCTTTGGGGAGTGCGATGGTCAGCATGGTGATCTCCGTGATCGGAGATCAAGTGAGGAGTGAGGAGTGAGGAGTGAGGAGTATAGCATTATGGTTTGTTCCTTTTTATGGCATTTTGCATCCCCTGGAAGAGCAGGGTTTCATCGTACGTTGCATCGTCGAAATACACTGCGATCGTTTGGCCGTCACCTCCGGTGATGTAGAGGGGGAGATTGTCCCGGATCGTGTTGATGATGGCGATCATGGGTGCAATTGTACCAAAATTTACGCTATCCTGGGTAGTGGTGGGAAGCGCATCGAGTGTGACGGGCTCCAGCGGGACATCGAGCACCGGAGAGATCGAGACGTACATCCGGTGATACGCAGAGAGACCGGGGAGGATGAAGCCTCCTTGATAGCGCCCTTCCACCACCTTGTCCACTGTAATGGCGCTGCCCGCATCGATGAAAATCCCCTCTGTGTGTGCCAGACACAGTGCCCGCCGATCGACTCCCATTGTGGGATAATCACCGGGGAGATGAAGCATATCATCCAGATTCACCCAGCCGGCAACCGCCGAGAGGGCATCGACATGGTGGGGATTGACATTGATATAACTCACGCGTCTGGCATGGTAGCGAGCAATCGTCTCATCGACCGGAAGGTGCTCCACCGTACCATTGACCCACACGTGCGCCCGGGTATTGCCGACATCGAGCAGGATCATACGCCCCCCTTCGCCCGATGGCGCAGCCAGTAAAAGAGTACCAACCCTCCGACCAAAAGCAGTGCCATGAGCGTCGCGTTGTGCAGATACTCCCCGACAAGCTCTTCATTTTTCCCCACAAAATACCCCAGCAGTGCCAGCACCGTCACCCAGATCCCTGCTCCCAATCCGGTGTAGAGGGCAAAACGCCCCAACTGCATCCGTGAGAGCCCCGCCGGGAGCGAAATATACTGTCGGATCCCGGGGATCAATCGCCCGCTGAAGGTGGAAATCTCTCCGTGTTTTTGAAAAAAGATTTCGAGTTTGTCGAGGGTTTCGGGCTTGAGGAGAATGTAGCGGCCGTATTTTTCCAGAAGCGGCCGGCCAAACTTAACGGCAAGATAGTAGTTGAACACCGCTCCGGCCAAAGAACCCAAAATCCCAAACACAATCGCTGCATAGAGGTTCATCTTCCCCTGAAAAGCCAGATACCCCGCCGGGATCATGATCACTTCACTCGGAAACGGGAAAAAACTGCTCTCGAGAAACATCGCCGCCACAATCCCGGCATACCCCCACCCCTCGACGGTCGAAACGATCCAGGTGATGAGGGAATGGAGCATGGGGAGCCTTTTTGTTGTGTTGCGTGTTAAGTGCTACGTGTTACGTATTTT
The DNA here is from genome assembly GCA_027031505.1 of Campylobacteraceae bacterium. Classification (GTDB taxonomy): domain Bacteria; phylum Campylobacterota; class Campylobacteria; order Campylobacterales; family Sulfurovaceae; genus S017-3. The sequence continues at coordinate 2,337 of JALVQH010000273.1, forward strand.
GTTTACTTGTTCCATATCTCCTGATATGGAGCATACCGTCTTTCCAACGATATGTATTTTATGTTATGGGGCTGGGACTTCAGTCCCATTATGCGGCTGAAGCCGCATCCCCTACTCTTTACTTGTTCTATATCTCCTGAGACTGTGCAAGAAAACTTGCAATTTCAAGAAATCAACCTATCCTAAACAGGGTGATCTTCTATGCTAAATAAAACGTACACATGCATTCCCATCGAGGACGATGGGAACGAGGAAAAGTTCTTTCACAGCCTCTCCTGATATGGAACACACGCCGCCCTTCAATGATACGTACTGCGTTCCACATCGGGAGATGTGGAACAAGAAAGCAATTTCTACTTTCTAACTTCTAATTCCTAATTTTCCTTAAACGCCCCCGGCACCGTCAACTTCTCGTATCGTTTCTCTATCAGCTCTTCTTTGCTCAACTCCCTCAGCTCTTTGAGGCTGGTGAGGAAATACTCCTTGAGCGCTTCGGCAGCAACCTGTTTGTCACGATGAGCGCCGATGAGGGGTTCGTCGATGATTGCATCGATCAGTTTGTGCTCCATCAGGGCATCGGGAGTGATCTTGAGAGCTTTGGTAGCTTGCTCGACTTTGGCCGGGTCGTTCCAGAGAATGGCACTGCACCCCTCGGGGGAGATGACCGAAAAGACCGAATAACGCATCATCGCGAGACGATCCGCCACGCCAATAGCCAGTGCTCCTCCGGAGCCCCCTTCGCCGATCACTACGGAGATCATAGGGACTCTGGCGCCTGAAAACTCCATCAGGTTGCGTGCAATTGCTTCACTCTGCCCCCGCTCCTCGGCTCCAAGCCCCGGGTAGGCACCCGGAGTGTCGATCAGCATCAGTACCGGGATGTCAAACTTCTCGGCCAGCTTCACCGCACGCAGAGCTTTGCGGTACCCCTCGGGGTTGGGCATGCCGAAGTTTCGGCGGAGTTTGTGTTTGGTGCCGCGCCCTTTCTGCTCACCGATGAGCATCACCCGCTCACCGTCAATCCAACCAAGGTAGACGATGATGGGCAGATCGTCTTTGAAATGGCGATCACCGTGGATCTCCTGGGCATCCTCCATCATCAGACGGACATAATCCAGAGCATACGGACGATCGGGATGACGGGCAAGCTGCAGTTTCTGATAGTCGCTGAGGG
>JALVQH010000274.1 GCA_027031505.1 Campylobacteraceae bacterium
CTCTTCGGCCTGTGCCACATGGGCTGCATCGCCCCGTTTGTAGAGTATCCCGCCGTGCACATACGGGTTGAGTGTCTTGACGCGCCCCTCAAAACACTCCGGAAACCGGGTCACTTCGTCGATCTCGACGACGCGAATACCGGCTTCATTCAATGTACGGTACGTTCCTCCTGTGGAGACAATCTCCCATCCCTGTGCTTCCAGTCCTTTCGCAAACGAAACAACACCGCTTTTGTCGCTGACACTGATCAATGCTCTCACTGCAAAACCACCTTGTTTAGTAAAGTGGTCGCATTATACCGCAGAGTGGCTGTTATCCGTTTTTGACCGCGGCTCCCAGATCCCACATCGGCAGGAAGATACCCAGAGCCATCAACAACACGAGAGCAGCAATAAAGAACATCATAATCGGTTCAATATATGCGGCAAGGTTGTCGATAATATCCTGGAAGCGCATGTCGTAATAATCGGTAACTTTTCCCAGCATTTTATCCAGCTGTCCCCCGGCCTCCCCGGCGCGGATCATCTGCAGCAGCATATTTTCAAACAAGCCGGTCTGCTCAAACGCATCGGCCAAACTCATTCCGCGACCGATGTTGGCATTGACGGTCAGGAGTTTTTCTTTGATATACAGGTTGTCAACCATGCCCACGGCTGTATCCAGGGCTTCCGAAACCGGAATACCCGATCGAACCAGTTCACCGAAAATCAGGGTATAGCGGTGCATGGTAGAAAGAAAAATCACTTTGTTGATCAGATAGAATTTTGGATGAACCAGAAGTTTGTCCACCTGGTACTGAAAATTCGGATTGTTTCTGTAAGAATATATCAACAAATATACACCGGCAATCAGCCCCACAAGAATAAACAGCCCATAATGCGAAAAGGCATATTCAATAGCAAGGAGGATTTTAGTTGGTATGGGGAGTTCTGTATGCAACTCCTCAAAAATTTTGCGAAAGCGGGGAACAACCACCATAATCAATACAGTAAACGCAATGGCCATGGCAACCAGCGTGATCAAAGGGGTTCGGATCGCTTTTTTGAATTTGGCTGCATTATCCCGAATGCTCTCAAGGATATCGGCCAGTTTATGATAGGCACCGGAAATGTTACCGGTACTCTCCCCCAGTTTGGTCATGGCCACTGCCACACGCCCAAAATCATCCGCATAGGGATTGATACTTTCCGACATACTTTTTCCGGCATTGATATCACGACTAATATTGTAATAAATCTCCTGCAGGCGTTTGCTTTGGGTATTGGCTGCCACATCATTCAGTGTATCGTGAACCGGAATACCCGCATCCACCATAACGGCAATCTGGCGGATCGAGGATATTTTCTGATCCAGACTTATTTTTCCTCTTGCATTTCTTTGGAACTGTGCAAAGAAATTCGAAACGGTATTCTCAAGCGGAGCAGAAGTCTCCTCCACCCTTACGACTGCACTGCCGGGATTTTCCCTTTTGGCTTTGGAAGAAGCAGCACGTTTGTGGGGTGCCTCGACAACCACATTGGAACGGTTCCCTTTTTGAACAAGTGTAACTTTAAAATACATAACTATAACCTCGCCACTCTGAAAATTTCATCTATTGTTGTTTTTCCCGCTTCTGCTTTGCGGATTCCATCCTCAAGCATGGAAACAAATCCCTCTTTTTTCGCTTGCGCCATCAGTGCTTCTTTGGAAGCTCCCGAAGCAATCAAATGCGAGGTTGTTTCACTGATGGGGAAGACCTCGGAAATCATTTCCCTGCCGATATAGCCAGTGTGCTGGCACTCTTTGCACCCTTCTCCTTTGTAATAAGTTGCCCCTTCAGTCGCATATTCGGCAATCTCCTCCAGGGCTTTGATAGAAGGAGTTGTGGGCACTTTGCAATGGGGGCAAATCTTGCGCACGAGCCGCTGCGCCTGGATGGCCACCAGCGCACCGCTGACAAGATAGCTTTCGATCCCCATATCCAGTATCCGCGTAACAGCACTGATGGCATCGTTGGTGTGAAGGGTCGAAAGAACCAGGTGACCCGTCAGTGCCGCCTGGATTGCTATCCGCAACGTCTCGGCATCCCGAATCTCCCCGATCATAATTTTATCCGGATCCTGACGCAGGATCGAACGCAAAGCATTGGCAAAAGTCAGACCCGCACTCTTGTTGACGTTAACCTGCTGGATACCGCCCATTTGATATTCAACCGGATCTTCAACGGTAATGGTCTTGTCGCGAATATCTTTGATAGCATTCAGGGCACCGTAAAGTGTGGTTGTTTTTCCCGAGCCGGTTGGACCGGTAACCAGAACAATGCCGTAGGGTGCTTTGATAGCTTCGGTAAAGAGTTTGTAGCAGTGATTGCTCATGCCGGCATCTTCAAGCCGAATCATAACTTTGCTCTTGTCAAGAACCCTGAGAACAATCGATTCTCCAAAAAGTGTGGGCAATGTGGAGACCCTGAAATCAAATTCCTTTCCGGCGACATTGTGTGTAAAACGCCCGTCCTGCGGCTTGCGTTTTTCGGCTATGTCAAGGTTGGAAAGCAGTTTCATCCGTGAAGAGAGTGGATTAAAAATATCTTTGTCAAACAAAAAACTCTGAACCAGCATACCGTCTATACGATTGCGAACAATACAGTTTTTCTCGGTCGCTTCAATGTGAATGTCACTGGCACGCGTAATCACGGCATCCCGGAGAATCAGATCGATCAACTTCAAAACAGCCGGAGATTCGTCGGTCTCTTTTTCGGCACCCCCTTCACGAAGATCGGCACGAATCTCTTCTATCAGCCCCTTGACACTCTGAGTAATCTCAAGACGCTGCAAATGCTGCCAGATTTTTTTGGGACGGGCAAGATAAACCTGAATCGGTTTATGGGGAAACAAACGTTGAATCGCATCCTGTGCCCCCATATCCAGCGGATCGGCAAAAACAACTTTTATCCCGAGATCCGCCTCATCAAGCGGCATGGCACCGTATTTGACCAGCTGCGAATATGGTATCTTGCTGAACAGCGACATATTGATCTCAGTATCATCCAGATCGATGTATCCCACGTGCAGCTCTTCAGCCAGTTTCTTAAAAAGAGGATCCAGATCCACCCCCTCTATCTCTTCGATCTCAGTGATGGAAAAGTTTCCCTGGCGCAACTTGCGCACAAAGAATTTCTGGAGGGTATCCATTGTCAGAATCTTTTCTGAAATGAGATTTTCCAGTGAAATCTTTTTGGGGGGGCGGGCTTTGATCAAGATCGCTATCCCGGCTTTGGTGACCACACCTTCATCCAACAGTGTCTGTATGAGATTGTGTGCCATCTATCCTGCCCTCTCTTCCTTCAATGCTGCGCCGGTCAAAACGCTTTTCCTCTCCGGATTTTATCGAGAATACCTTTAGCTTTGACAGAGCCGGTTCGATCATAATATGCCTGAAGGACACGAATCGCATCCATCCGCTTTCCAAGTTTGGCTTTCGCTTTGCCGAATATCAGCCAGCTCTCTTCGATATTGCTGTCAAGCTT
>JALVQH010000275.1 GCA_027031505.1 Campylobacteraceae bacterium
TCTCTCCAGATATGGAACCCATGCATTGCATTACGCTTGTCAGCCGCATACTATATCAGGAGATATGGCACGAGTAAAATGCTGAGCGCGGGGACAAAAAAGGAGCAGGGACTTCAGTCCCGTTGCTTGTTCCTGCGTTGCACGTGGAGGCACATCTCTTGTTTCCACGTTTCGAGGCTGTGAAAGAACATGCGCTTTTAAGGAATAGGGGCTTTAGCCCCGTTAAAATGGTGCCATTTAATGGGGATTCATTGTGCGGGACTGAAGTCCCTGCTCCAAAATCCCTGAGTTCTTGCGCAGTCTCACAATATGGGAATGAGGATGAGACGGGACGGAAGTCCCTGCTCCTCGTTGGCGCGATACACCAAACGGATACGGGGGTGTCTGGCCGGAATCCCGCAGATGAGAAGTGCCTGCGCGGAGCGTGCTACATTCACTCTGCGGCCTCTCTGCCTGCGGGCATGGTACTGTCGCGCCCGGCATCGCAAGGACTCTGCCGGGTGTGCGAGAAATGAGAGGTTCAACACACGTTCGGATCATTACTGGTCGTCGACGAGGAGTACGCGTGGTTCGTCAGCTTCGACAACGGCTACGACTATTGTTACTATAAGTCCTATTCCGACTATGTCCGGTGCGTCCGAGCCGGAGAGTGAGTTGACTTTTTGATAATGAAAAATGAAAGACGGGGTGGGGTGGTGCAGGGTGCCGCAATAGCGCACCTTTTCGTCATCTTGAAGATTGGTTGATGGTGTTGTGGTATAAAATTTAGGGGTCAGGAACTAAATCTTAATTCTCCTCCAGTTTCCCATGGATGTACTCCTGCACAAATGCCCGGATCTCGGAGTAGACGAACGAGTCTTTGTAATCCTTGATCTTGCCGCCGGCGGCGTTGGGATGGCCGCCGCCGTTGCCGATGAGCTCGGCCATGGCGGAGACATCGAGTTTGTTGTTGGAGCGCAGCGAAAAGTTGCCGCGGCTGTTGACGTCCATGTAGAAATCATAGTCGGGGTTGGCGGTGAGGAAGGCGTTGCCGATGAGGGAAGTGTTGCCCGCACTGTAGGTGAGGATCCCCTTGTGGTCGCCGTAGCGAATTGTCAGGCGTTGCTTCTCTTTGGTGAGCAGACGGGCAATGTAATCGGCGACAAGATTGTCTTTGGTATCGTTTTTTCCCTCGCGGAAAAAGGCTTTTTTGATCCCGTGGAGGTCGTCGTCGAGGACGATGGGGGCGTCGGGGAGGGCTGCCCGCTCGCGCGCGGCGTCGATGAGGGTGAGTTTGAAGGTGCGGTCTTCGGCGGGGAAAAGGACGCGGTTGATCTCGCGCGCGCCGGAGATCATCCCCAGCCCCACTTTGCCGTATTCAAAGTGGGGATCGTGCTCCTGCCAGATGTCGATGGCGTTGATCGTCTCGACAATGGGGCGATACGCCTCCTCCGGGTCGAAGCTCCATCGTTTCCGCAACCAGTCGTAGGTGATGAGGGTGGCGCAGCGGGTGGTGTCGAGGGTGTACCACTCGGTATGGCGCTCGGCGGTGTTTTTCCCCGTGCCGTGGTGGTCGAGGAGTTGGAGACCGGCACCGACACGGGTCGCTTCCCGTTCGATCCACCGAGCCTCTTTGGCGGTGAGGTTGAGATCGGTGATGAGGATGAGGCGGTCGTCGGCTGTTTTGCCGGTGAACCGATCCCGTTCGATCTGGGTAATAATCTCTTCGAGGCGGGCGGTCACCTCGGAGCCGTAGTTGGCGTTGTAGAAATGGGCACGCTCAAACACTCTGGCGGTGAGATACTGGCAGCCGTAGCCGTCGAGGTCGATGTGGGAAAGGTGATAAACAACTGGCATGGTAATGTCTTTAGCTTTTGAAGATTTGGTCGAGTGTCAATTCGCGCAGGAAGAGATCGATCCGCATCTGGAACCGGGTCAGAAACGGGGAAATAGCACACCCACCGATATCTCCGTTGGGGCAGGTGTCACTGTATTGGGTACAGTCAAATACCGCCGCCGCTTTTCCTTCGGCGGCGAGAATGACATCGTAAACAGAGATGCTTTCAAGATCCCGCTCAAGAGCAAAGCCTCCGTGAGCTCCCCGGTGAGAGATGACGATCTTCTCTTTGGCCAGACTCTGGAGGATTTTTGCGAGAAAGCTTTTGGGGATGCAAAGTTCAGCCGCAAGGTGTTCTGCCCCTATCGGTGTATCGGATTGACGAATCTTGTCCAGGGACAAAAGGGCGTATTCGCTGGCGCGGGTCAGGAGCATAACAAACCTTTCGGGGCACAACCCCCTCCGTCTCTGTTCCGACGGAAGTTTTAATTCAGAGTATTTTACTCGAATAGGGTTTAAAATCGCCCATAGGGCTCCCATTATCTCCTTTGAAGATAATATCAGTATAATGCCACACCTAAAATTACCAATCAGGAGGTCAATATGGCTTTGGATTCGGCGAAAAAACAGGAGATTATCGCTAAATACGGACGCAGTGAGAACGATACAGGTTCTACAGAAGTACAGGTGGCATTGCTGACGGAGCGGATTCTTTATCTGACCGAGCACCTCAAAACGAATAAAAAAGACCACTCCTCACGCCTCGGTCTACTCAAACTTGTCGGACAGCGCCGTCGTCTTATGCGTTATCTGCGCCGGACAGATTTCGGCCGCTATACTGCGATCAAAGAAGCCCTCGGTCTTCGTAACTGAGTTCTTTTTATTGTCGGGGTGAGGGCACCCCGACCTACAGTACCCTTTTACCCTCTGCCCATCACTACCCACCATTTACCAATACACCAATACGCCAATGCACCAATGCACCAATGCACCAAGTACATACATTTAGCTATAACGACTAAACTTTATTTTACAATTTATATAAACTTCACTTGACAAATGATCACTCAATATACTATAATCTCTTCAAAGAATACCCAAAGGAGATGATCATGAGTGATCCCAAAAAGGAAAAAGAGCCCGAAACGATCGAAGAGGCGGTCGAAGAGACGACAGAGGAAGAGGCGGCACAGGAAGAAGCCAAGCTGAGTCCGGAGGAGGAGTGCCGGAAAGAACTGGACGAAGCCAGAGCGGCGCTGGCCGAGGCAGAGGAGAAGGTGCTGCGGATCCACGCCGACTTCGAGAACAGCAAGAAGCGTCTCGAGAAAGACAAAGCCAATGCCGTGGCGTTTGCCAACGAATCGTTCGCATCGGACATGCTGACTATTCTCGATTCGTTTGAGAGTGCATTTACGTCGATCGATCAGATCGATACCGACGATGCCGCCGAAGCGCTGCAGAAGATCAAGGAGGGGCTGGAGTTGACCTACAACCAGACCCTCAGTGTCCTCAAAAAGCACGGCGTCGAAGAGGTGGCTCACGAAGGGGAGTTCGACCCGGAGGTGCATCAGGCCATTATGCAGGTGGAGAGCGAAGAGCATGAGTCCGGTCACGTGGTGCAGGTGATGCAGAAAGGGTACAAAATGAAAGAGCGTACCCTTCGACCTGCGATGGTGAGTACCGCAAAATAGGCGATTGCAACTCAGGTTGCATTGCTTTTCCTGCAAACACATTACAATACGGGCAAATTATACCAAACAGGAGTCTATCATGAGCAAACCCATCGGAATCGATCTTGGAACCACCAACTCAGCTGTCGCCGTCTACGAAAACGGCGAAGCGAAAATCATTGCCAACAAAGAGGGGAAAAACACAACCCCATCTGTCGTCGCCTTTACCGACAAAGGGGAGATCCTCGTCGGAGAGACTGCCAAGCGCCAGATGGTTACCAATCCGGAGAAAACCGTTTATTCGGTCAAGCGGATCATGGGATTGATGTGCAACGAGACCAAAGCCCGGGAGGCCAAAGAGCGCCTGCCTTATCATGTCACAGACAAAGGCGGCGCGTGTGCGATCGAGATCGACGGCAAGACCTACACCCCGCAGGAGATCTCGGCGAAGATCCTGATGAAACTTAAAGAGGATGCCGAAGCCTACATGGGCGGTACCGTCACCGATGCTGTCATCACTGTCCCGGCATACTTCAACGACGCCCAGCGTAAAGCGACCAAAGAAGCCGGTACCATCGCGGGCTTGAATGTTCTGCGGATCATCAACGAGCCGACTGCCGCGGCGCTTTCGTACGGATTGGAGAAGAAAGAGAGTGAAAACATCGCCGTCTACGACCTCGGAGGGGGGACGTTTGACGTGACCATTCTTGAGACTGGCGACGGAGTAGTCGAAGTGCTTTCGACCGGTGGAGATGCCTTCCTCGGTGGGGATGACTTTGACAACCGGGTCGTCGACTATATTGCCGGTGAATTCAAAAATGATCAAGGGATCGACATCAAAGCCGATATCATGGCGCTTCAGCGCCTCAAAGAGGCCGCCGAAAATGCCAAAAAAGAGCTCTCGTCCGCCACAGAGACCGAGATCAACCTGCCGTTCATCACGGCCGATGCGACCGGCCCCAAGCACCTCGTGATGAAGCTCACCCGTGCGAAATTCGAGTCGCTGATCGAGGATCTGGTTCAGAAAACCATCACCAAGATCGACGAAGTGCTCAAAGAGTCCGGCCTGAGTAAAAACGAGATCAAAGAGGTCGTAATGGTCGGCGGATCGACCCGCGTTCCGATGGTTCAGGAGAAAGTCAAAGCCTACTTCGGCAAAGAGCTCAACAAATCGGTCAATCCCGATGAAGTGGTCGCTATCGGCGCAGCCATCCAGGGCGGTGTTCTCACCGGTGATGTCAAAGATGTTCTTCTGCTGGATGTGACACCGCTCAGTCTCGGGATCGAAACGCTCGGCGGCGTCACCACCAAAGTGATCGAGAAGGGCACCACCATTCCGGTCAAGAAGTCCCAGACCTTCTCCACAGCCGAGGACAATCAGCCGGCGGTGAGCATCCACGTCGTCCAGGGTGAGCGGGAGTTTGCCAAAGACAACAAATCGCTCGGTATGTTCGAGCTCAGCGGCATCTCACCCGCCCCCCGCGGTGTACCCCAGATCGAAGTGACCTTCGACATCGACGCCAACGGTATCCTCACCGTCAGCGCCGAGGACAAGGCGACCGGTAAATCGCAGGAGATCAAGATCACCGGCTCAAGCGGATTGAGTGAAGACGAAATCCAGCGGATGGTACAGGAGGCTGAAGCTCACAAAGCCGAGGACGAGAAGCGCAAAGCCCTCGTCGAAGCCAAGAACCAGGCTGACGCGCTGGTTCACCAGACCCGCAAAGCCCTCGAGGAGCTCGGAGACAACGCCGATGCTGCACTCAAAGACGAAGTGGCCAGCGTCACCGGCGAGGTGGAAACCCTCCTCAAAGACGACAACGCCACCAAAGAGCAGATCGACGCCAAAGTGGGCGAGCTCAACGCCGTCGCCCAGAAAGTCGCCCAGGCTGCTGCGGCCAATCAGCAGGCCGGCGGTACTGCCGGTCAGCAGAAACCGGCCGATGACGACGTCATCGACGCGGAAGTTGAGTAAGTTTTCTTCCAAAAAGAGAGGTGACTTCGGTCGCTTCTCACCTCATTTGTATTCAATCTTTACTTATCCAAACACGTAATGACCAGAGTCAGACCTCATCAGAAAAATCCCTCGGCAGGCTCGCATTCACTTTTCAGAAACTTAAATAATTTATACTTGCATACAAGTATATAAAGTGCTATAATTGTACTTGTATAAAAGGATAAATATGAAAGAAACTTTCAAAAAACTCATCGTGAATTTTCAGGAGCGGCATTTCGGGCGCATCGTACCACGCGAATACGATATACCGACCGATACCAAAAAAATTGTCTCTTTGATCGGGGTGCGCCGCAGTGGCAAAACGTATATTTTGTACACACTCATCGAACAACTGCGCCGACAGATCGACAACCGAAACATCATCTACATCAATTTCGAGGACGACAGACTCTATCCGATCATGCTCAAAGATTTGGACGGTTTGCTGGAGGGATACTATGAACTGTATCCACAAAAGCGGGATGAAAAAGTCTATCTGTTTTTGGATGAAGTGCAAAACATCGAAGGGTGGGAAAAATATGTTCGGCGTATCTATGATACCGAGAATGTACAAATATTTGTTACCGGCTCATCATCCAAGCTCCTCTCAAGCGAGATAGCCACCTCCTTGCGTGGACGCACTATCACGTATGAGATTTTCCCCTTCTCCTTCAGAGAATATCTCTCTTACAAAGAGATTGAAGTCAATCTCTACTCCTCCCGAAGCGTCAGCTACATCCAAAATGCCTTTGGCAGCTATCTGATAGATGGTGGGTTCGCCGAGACATTTGATGCGCGACCCGATGTGCAGAAACGTATCCTCAAGGATTACCTTGATCTCGTCATCTACAAAGACGTTGTCGAGCGATACACCATCCGAAACCAAAGCCTGCTCAAGCATCTCATCAAATACATGTTTGTCAACATGGGAACACTGGTCAGCGTCAACAAACTCTATAATGATTACAAATCCCAGGGGTACAAAGTCGGCAAAGATACACTGATCGACTACATCGCATATCTGCAAGAAGCTTACGCGATCTTCACCACGGCTATTTACCGAAATTCGGTGCGAGAAGAACAGCGCAACCCCAAAAAACTCTACGTTATTGACAACGGTTTCAAGAAGCTTTTTTCGATCTCCCTCTCGGAAGATTACTCAAAACTCTATGAAAATATGGCATTTTTGCATTTACGCCGCAAGAGCAGTGAGATCTATTATTTCAAAGGGAAGCAGGAAGTGGATCTCTATATGCATGACGATCAAACGTATCTCGTCAATGTCGCATACACAATTGAGGATGAGAAGACACGAGAGCGGGAAATACAAGCCTTGCTCGAGGGAATGGTATATTTTCATCTCAACCGTGCGTATCTCGTGACGAAAAGCCGAGATGAGACGATTGAGATTGATGGGAAAGAGATTGTAGTCGTGCCTATGTGGAAATGGTTACTGGAAGCATAATAAGGTTTCTCGTTACCCTCCGATCAACTCCCGGTGCTCCACCATTGCGCACATGTTCTGGACGACGTTCATTCCGGCGGCTTTGGCTTTTTCGGCGGCTGCGTTGTTGACGATGCCGATCTGGCTCCAGAAGATTTTGACATCCCCGCGGGCAATGCAGGCGTCGGCGATGGCATCGAGGGCAGCGGGCTTACGGAAGATCACCACCATGTCGACCGGCTGATCGATCTCGGCGAGTGAGCGGTAGACTTTGCGTCCGTAGAAATCGTCCCCTTTCGGGTAGATGGGGAACACTTCATAACCGTGTTCGATGAGATATTTGGTGACGCGGTGGCTGTCCTTTTCGGGGTTGGGGGAGGCGCCAACGACGGCGATGGTGCGGGTCTCTTCGAGATAACGCTTCACTTCGGCTTCGTTGCTGTTGACACGGGGAAATTCGCATTCGATTTTTTCCACTTTTTGTCCTTATCTTGGTATAATACGCCTAATTGTACGCAGGAAGTATTATGCTCAACTTAAATACCATCGAGAAAGCAGCACAACGCCTCGAAAATGTGGTGCATCACACCCCCATGTCCCATGCCCCGATCCTCAGTGATATGACCGGTCTGGAGATTTACATTAAAAAAGAAAACCTTCAGCGTACCGGATCGTTCAAGCTTCGCGGTGCATTCAACAAAATCGCCTCCCTCATCGAAAAGGGTCAGCGCAACGGTGTGGTCGCTGCCAGTGCGGGCAACCATGCCCAGGGGGTAGCCTTCGCTGCCAAACATTTCGGGATCGACGGAACGATCATCATGCCTGAGTCCACTCCGTTGACCAAAGTGATGGGGGTCAGAGAACTCGGTGCGGAAGTGATCCTCCATGGTGCCAATTATGATGAAGCGTATGCCCATGCCGTCAAATATGCCGAAGCGCATACCCAAAATTTCGTCCACCCCTTTGCCGATGAAGAGGTGATGGCCGGACAGGGGACGATCGCCCTCGAGATGCTCGGACAAACCCCGCAGCTTGATGCGATCGTAGTGCCTGTCGGCGGCGGCGGGCTCATCTCCGGGATCGCCACTGCGGCCAAAGCGCTCAAACCGGAGATTACCATTATAGGGATCTCGGCCGAGGGAGCTCCGGCGATGAAACAATCCTACGATGCCCGGCACCCCATCGACACGACGAGTGTCCGCACGATCGCCGACGGGATTGCCGTACGGGATACGTCGCCGATGACGCTGAAACATATCCTCGAGAAGGTGGACATCTTCGATACCGTCTGCGAAGACGAGATTGCCAATGCGATTCTTTTCCTCCTCGAGCGGCAGAAGCTGCTGGTCGAAGGGGCCGGATCGGTCGGGGTCGCGGCAGTGATGCACCGGCACCTGATGGATCTGCCCAGAGGGAGCCGGGTGGGGATCCTCCTCAGCGGGGGGAATATCGACGTCACGATGCTCTCGCTCATCATCGAAAAGGGTCTGATGAAGTCGTACCGCAAGATGAAACTCATCATTACGCTGGTCGACAAACCCGGCGCCCTCATGCACCTGACCGAGGCGCTGCGGGAAGTGCAGGCCAACATCGTCCAGATCGGCTACGATCGTACGTCAACCGATCTGGAGTTTGGTGATGCACATGTGACGATGGCGCTTGAGACCAAGGGCAGGGAACATCAGGAGTCGATCCGAGCCGTTTTGACCCGGGAGGGTTTCCCCTTTCGGGAGGAGCATTGAGATGTCCCGGCGTACCATCGGGATCGACCTGGGATCCAATACCCTCCGGGCAGCGCTCTACAATTGCGCGACCGGGGAATTTGAAGCCACCTGTGGGAGGATCGTCAAAACCGCCGACGGGCTGGCTCAGACCGGATGCATTTCCGAGGGAGCCGTTGAGCGGATCGTTGCCGGAATGCATGCGATGCAGGAAGCGATCGGTTTTTCCGGGGTTCTGGTGCGTGCTGTGACGACCGAAGCGATGCGCCGGGCGGGCAATGCCGCCGAAGCGCTGGATCGGATCGCCCGTGAGACAGGAGTCTCTTTTGAGATCATCGACGGGGAGGAAGAGGCGCGACTGACCCTCTCGGCGGTGCGCCACCGCCTCACACGGATCACCTCTGCCGCCACCGATGAGCGGCTGGTGCTCGTGGACATCGGCGGAGGATCGACGGAGCTGATCTTCGCCTGGTCCGACGGGACGATCGTCTCACAGAGTTTTCCGCTCGGGATCGTCACCCTCTCACAGAGCTACCCCGATCTCGACGCGATCGCCGAAGCGCTGCCTGAGGTGATGCTGCCCATCGAGCGTTTTGTCGCCGAAGTTTACATCGACGCCGGGCGCCCCGACCGCTTCGTTGCTACCGCCGGCACCCCCACGAGTGTGGCGTCGATGCAGCTCGGGATGGAGTACGACACCTACGACCCCGGGCGGATCAACGGTACTGAACTGACCTGCCACGCCCCGCTCCATTACCTCGACAAACTCCTCGCGATGCCGATGGAGCAACGCGAACGCACCGTCGGCGTCGGACGGGCCGATCTGGTCACGGCGGGGATTTTGATCTTCGACCGGCTGTACCGGATACTGGGATTTGAGGCGTGTACGGTGATCGATGACGGGCTGCGGGAAGGGGTGGCGCTGGGGTTGTGCAACAATAGAGGGTAGAGGGTAGCGGGTAGAGCGTAGAAAGAGGAGCAGGATTTTTCCGGAAGTGGAGACTTTAGTCCCACCCCAATTTACACCATTGTGTTGCTTATTTGGTTCAGGAGGTTATCTCGTAAACACTGTAGGTCAAAGTAGCGACAAATCCTACCGCTACGAGTATGATCAGGACAGTAGACAGTTCCATTACAAATCCTTTAAACTTTTTATCTCTTTGTGAAGCTTTCTGTTAATGATTATAAACCCAAGCATGGATAAAAACATAATAGAAATACCCAGATAAAACAATAACCCGATTTTTCCGGAAAGATATAATATTGCTATCCCTGCCCTGCCCTTGGCAGTAGTAGAAGGTTTAATGATCACTCTTGCATCAGCGTTATCGTCGGTTACATTGGTGCAATCTGTCGTTCTCCCATCGACCACAATGTGGTTTCCTGATGCTTTCCAACAGCCGGTATCCGTTGCAATCCATCTTGAGGTCTTCCTACTATGTGCTGTAAATCAAGATATGCTATAATACCCCCCTAAGTAGGTATTTATGAGGAGCAAAGATGTTGACTGCGGGCATCAAAGAGATACAGAACAATCCATCCATACTTACAAAGGGGGTGGAGAACAGTGAGGAGTATCTGTTTATCTCCAAACGGGGCAAGCCGGTCGCTGTGGCGATGTCGCTGGAGAATGAAATTTTCGAGCATGGTTTCAAAAAATGGGTATTGATCAGCGCTTACAAAAAAGGGGATCTCTCACTGGGGCAACTT
>JALVQH010000276.1 GCA_027031505.1 Campylobacteraceae bacterium
GGGTTGGAGTTGATCAGTACGACACGGTAGTCGAGCTCTTTGAGGGTTTTGGCCGCCTGGGTACCGGAGTAGTCGAATTCGCTCGCCTGCCCGATGACGATGGGACCCGATCCGATGAGAAGTATGGTATGAATGTCGTTGCGTTTTGGCATGGAGGAGTATCCTGATTTTAGTTGGAGATTATACCCTAAAATCGGTTAGAGGCGCATGCCGTTAGCGTCCGTTGAGGATCTCCATGGCTGACTTGCGCCTGGGTTTGGGCTCAGGGGGAGTCTCAGCTGGTGGAGCTTCCGGCGTCACCTCTGTGCGCGTCGGTTTGGGTTTGGGTTTTCGTATGGTTTTCTTGAGTTTTGGATGACGCAAGACAACAGGAGGTTTGGGGGGATTGTCCTCTTTGGGGATTTCAAAAACAGAAGGATCCACTTCATCATCCAGCGTTTGAATCGTCTCGGGGATGCTGCTGATTTTTTCCTTGGGATGCGGTACAGACGATGAGAGAGCCGAGCCGGTACTGATACCGGGGAAAGAGGTGTTTTTGTCGTAGGCAGAGATCAGATAAGGTTTGGGATCGGTGATCAAAAAAAAGTAATCCGGATGAAGGGAATCGTTGTAGGTGGTAATATAAGCTGTTTTATAGCTGTCTGTGATTTTGACCTCCTTGACGACACCGACGGGAACATTGGCAAAAAAGATCCCATCCAGACCGCTTGTTTCAACTTTGTCTCCTGTATTGATTTTGGACCATTTTGGAATAAATTTTACCACCATGGTGTCCTTGTCCAAACCCTCGGCAATCCCGGGAGCCCGTTTTGGACCGACAAAGACTCCGAAACGGCAGCGGGGATTTGAAGTGAGGTATCCGTAAAGGTGTTTGCCGCGTAGAACCGCCGTCCCTCCAACAACATCATTCTGAAGCAGGCCATAAAGGTGATCCGGATCGAGTTTAGCTTTACTCGAGCGGGTCAGTTGCACTTCGTTGAAACTGTTGAGTCGCACATAAGAGATGGTATCCACCAATTCAATGCCCCGGTGGGGAAGTTTAATCAATGAGGGAAGAACTTTGTAGAGACCGGAAACCTGTCCAAGATAGTGGCTCTGATCGAGAAGATATTTGCGAAGAATCTTGTTCTCCCTGGTTAATTTCTCGATGGTTTCTTTTTGAAAAATATAGCTCTTCCCCCGATCTTTAACCGATTGGGTAAAGTTTTTGTAGTTTTGTTTGATCGGAGAGACAAGGTTGAGGATAAAGTCCTGCACTGTATGGTTGCTTCGGGTGATAAGGACAAAAAGAGCCACAAACAGCAGGAGGATAAAAAGAACCCTTGATTTCATCGCCCGCCTTATTCGTCAAAGGCGGTTTGCTGGAGCAAATCCAATTCCTCCAAAGCTTTTCCGGTTCCTTTGGCAACAGCAAGAAGAGGGTCTTCGGCTACATAAACCGGAAGCTTGACATAGTCAGAGAGGTACTTGTCCAGACCGCGAATCAGCGCACCTCCGCCAGTGAGAACAACACCGTTTTGTACAATATCGCCTGCCAGATCGGGGGGAGTCGCCTCAAGAACACTTTTGAGCGCTTCGGCAATTTGACGCAACGGTTCATCCATCGCTTCCCGGATATGCTCACTGGTGATGTTGACTGAGGTAAGAATTCCCTCGACCTGGTCGCGTCCGCGCACCTGTGTAGTCAACTCTTCGTCGAGCTTGACGGCTGTACCGATTGCGATCTTGAGTTCCTCGGCAACACGGTCGCCGATCAAGAGATTGAACTTCTTTTTGACATAGTCGACAATGGAGGCATCAAGTTTGTCACCGGCAACCCGCAGCGATTTGCTCAGGACAAGTCCCCCAAGGGATATAACTCCGATTTCAGTAGTTCCCCCTCCGATATCAACAACCAGGTTTCCGTTGGGATCGCGCACCGGCAGTCCGGCTCCAATGGCCGCAGCCATCGGCTCTTCAATCAAATAGACCGATCGCGCACCGGCATTGATAGCCGATTCTTTGACCGCTTTGCGCTCCACCTGGGTCAGACCATAAGGAACGCAGATAACGATGCGGGGTGCAGAGAACATTTTGCGACCGTGAACTTTGTTGATAAAATGCTCAATCATCAGCTCGGTCACTTGAAAATCAGCAATGACACCATCCTTCATGGGGCGGATGGCCTTGATGTTTCCCGGAGTTTTCCCCACCATCTCCTTGGCTTCGTGGCCGACAGCAAGAATATGCTCCTGCCCATGTTTGTCCACCTGGATGGCGACGACAGAGGGTTCATTGATGCTGACTCCTTGACCTCTGACGAGGACGAGAATGTTGGCGGTACCGAGGTCAATAGCAAGATCTTTGGAGAAAGTTCCAAAAACATTTTTGAAGAGTCCCATGATCACATCATCCTTTTAAGCGCTTTTTTTATTTTTCAAATAAAGTGGTGCCATATGACTGTCAATTACTTCCGGCGTAATCACCACTTCATATCCCTCAAGTTCCGGAAGTTGGTACATGATATCCAGCAATGTTTCTTCAAGAATGGAGCGCAGACCCCGTGCCCCGGTTTTGCGTTTTATTGCCTTCTGGGCAATATCCTCGAGGGTTTCATCCTGAAAAGTCAAGGTTACACCATCCAGTTCAAAAAGTTTTTGATACTGTTTGATCAGAGCATTTTTGGGCTCGGTAAGGATCCGCACCATATCCTCAACGGTGATTTTCTCGAGAGTGGCCGTGATGTGGAGACGACCGATAAGTTCAGGAATCAGTCCGTAGACAACCAGATCGTCCGGCTCCACCTCGTGAAGGAGTTCTTCCTCTTCACTCTTGCTCCGTTTGGTCTGGCCGAAGCCCAGAGTATTGCCTCCAATGCGTCGTTTGATGATATCATTGAGCCCGTCAAATGCTCCGCCGCATATAAAGAGAATATTGGTCGTATCGATCTGAAGAAAATCCTGGTTGGGGTGTTTGCGCCCCCCTTTGGGCGAAATGTTGACGATGGAGCCTTCGATGATCTTCAGCAGAGCCTGCTGTACCCCTTCGCCGGAGACATCCCGGGTGATGGAGCGGTTTTCCCCCATTCGGGCGATTTTGTCCACCTCGTCGATAAAGACAATCCCCCGCTCGGCTCGTTCGACATCTCCATCGGCCGACTGAAGGAGCTTGGTGAGGATGTTTTCGACATCTTCCCCGACGTAGCCCGCCTCGGTGAGGTTGGTTGCGTCGGTGATCGCGATGGGGACATCGAGGAACCGGGCGATGGTCTGTGCCAGCAGAGTCTTTCCGCTTCCGGTGGGGCCGATCAGCAGAATGTTGGATTTGGCAATATCGGTATCGTCGTCGGTCGGATCTTTGAGAATTCGTTTATAATGGTTGTACACAGCGACCGAGAGGGTCTTTTTGGCCTGATGCTGCCCCACGACATACTCGTCGAGATGCCGCTTGATCTCTTTGGGGGTGAGCATATTGATGTCAAAATCGGCATGCGACCGCGCC
>JALVQH010000277.1 GCA_027031505.1 Campylobacteraceae bacterium
CCGGTACATTACGCCCGAAACGGCGGCAGAGATCATCCGGCAGTTGCCGCCGTTTGTGGAGCGGGTGGGGCTGTTTGTCAATGTGGCGCCTGATATGGTCAATATCCTTGCAGCCCGGACGGGGATTTCCCGGGCGCAGATCCATTTCGAAGTGGACGAAGCGTATCTCGATGCCCTGACGGTTCCCGCTCTGCCGGTGGTGCGGGCACGGACGATCGACGATCTGGCACGCTTCGAGGATCGGTACCGGCTGGTGGATGCGTATGTAGATGGATATGGTGGCGAAGGGAAGCGGCTGGCGCTGGAGTGGTTTGCCGATCGGGACAATTCCCGGACGATTCTGGCAGGTGGGTTAACTCCGGACAACCTCTCCTCGGTAGAGGGGATGGGGTTTTACGGCGTCGATGTGAGTTCGGGGGTTGAAGCGGCCAAAGGGCGCAAAGACCCCGACAAAGTGGAACGGTTTATCCGGCATGCTCAAAGTCTATGATGAATTGACCGCGGCTTTTCGGCGCAACGGTGGCCGGCTCTCCTCTGAGGCGTATGAACAGATCATACACAGACACGCGACCCTCTTCGAAGACAGCGATACCGTCTTTGTTCTCCTTCAATCTTCAGGATACCCGATCGAAATGGAAGGGGACGGGTACCGTTTTCGCCCCTCGTTTACCCCTTATACCGATGAGACGTTCTGCATCGTGGACATTGAGACCAACGGTTCCAGACCCGGTACGTCACAGGTGATCGAGATCGGTGCAGTCAAAGTACGAAACGGAGAGGTGATCGAACGCTTCGATACCTATGTGGCGTGTGCGTATCTTCCGGATCAGATCATCAAGCTTACCGGTATCGAGCCGGAGGATCTCGTCGGGGCTCCGTCACGCCGGGAAGCGTTGACCCTGCTTCGGGCGTTTCTGGATGATGCGATCTTCGTGGCGCACAATGTGCAGTTTGATTACACGTTCCTCACCGCTTCGTTTGAGCGGTTCGGACTCGGAAGCATCGGCAACCCGACCATGTGCACCATCGAGCTGGCGAAGCGGACGTTCGAGAGTGAGCGGTACGGGCTGGCCTACCTCAACGAAACCCTCGATCTGGGATCGCGGGCGCTGCACCGAGCCTACTGCGATGCCAAAGCAGCGGCCAAAGTGATGCTCAAGTCGTTCGAGACCCTTCCGGCATATGTCCGGACGACGGACGATCTGCTGCGGTTTTCGATCTCGAGCCAGAAGGAGAGGCGGCTTGCCGGTGATTGGTGATTGGTGGATGGTTGATGGTGGATGGTGGATGGTGTGCGGCATGGTTGCATCTACCTGTGATCCTTCAGACACGGTATGACATGGTGCAGGAAAAGGATCTGAGCGAAGACGGGTGAAAAAAGGTTGAGGATTGGGACGTAATTGAGCCCCGATCCGATCATGGCAAGGATCGTGGTGGTTTTGGTGGTGCAGGTTTTGAGCTTACCGGCGTCCCGGGCGAAGAGGCTGCCCACATCGTAGAGGGTCGGTTCTTTGATGAGGATCGACCAGAGCCAGAGCATATAGACGGCTCCGAGGATGGGGACGAACATCAAGGGAAAGGTCACGAGAAAGACCCCGAGGAAAATCCCGGCGGCTTTGAGGCTCACGAGGAGGCTTGTCGCGACGCCGGAGTTCCCGACGGCGGGTGAGTCGGGATAATGTTTCCGCGCCAGCTTTTTCAGCAGCGGCTCGACCATGAAAGAGGTCACCACGGCATGCAGGGCGACAAAGAGCATGTAGGCAGCCGCCACCACCGCGATCGAGGCTCCTGTCGTCTGTGCCCATTCCCACGGGATCCAGGTGAGGTACTGTTTGACAAACGCAGTCAGCGTACTGCTGAGGAGCCAGGCGAGGATACCCGTCAGCGATAGAGAGATGAGCGTCGTTTTGACGATGAAGCCCAGCACGATGCCGGAGAAGAGGTCTTTGAAGCTTTTGGTGATGATTTGGTTCATGGTGTATACCTTTTTTTTGAATTAGGAGTGAGGAATCAGGAATGAGGAGTGTTGGTTGCGTTGCATGGCAACGCATTTATAAAAAGCAATGAAAAGCCCCTGTAACTTTTTGACAATAGCTTTTCGCAGAAAAGCATACCAAAATTCCTCACTCCTCACTCCTGATTTCTGAATTCTCCGTATACTCCCGCATAAACCCCACATACCGCTTCGCCGAAGCGTACAGCTCCGCCACCTCTTCGTCGCTCAGGGTGCGTACGGCTCTGGCGGGGGAACCGAGGATGAGGGAGCGGGGCGGGAAGACTTTGCCTCCGGTGACCAGCGCACCGGCGCCGACGATCGATTCGCGGCCGATGACGGCGCCGTCGAGGATCGTCGCGCTCATCCCGATGAGGCAGGCGTCTTCGATGGTGCAGCCGTGGAGCATCACTCTGTGGCCGATGGTGACGTCATTGCCGATGAGGGTGGGGTGGCCGTCGCTCATGTCGGGATTTTTCCAGTGGGTGACATGGATCATGCTCAGATCCTGGATATTCGTCCGATCCCCGATCCGGATCCGGTGGACATCCCCCCGCACCACGCACCCAAACCACACCGAACTCTCCTCCCCTATCTCTGTATCCCCGATCACCGTCGCCCCCGGCGCGATCCAGGCGGATGGGTTTACGGTTGGTGAGGCTCCTTTGCAGGGGAGTAAGATTGCTTTTGGTGATTGTTTGTTTGTCATTTTTTCTCCTGTGATTATAAAATCTTTCAAGCGCTCCTCATTCCATATCTCCTGATATGGAATGTTTCGTACCTGTGGAAAAGCCTATCCATTCCCCATCAGGAGATGGGGAACGAGAAGACCCCTGATTTTTTAGCTCTCTTTTAACAATTTATCGGCCAGTTTCTTGACGTAGTTTCCCGATTTTTTTCGGCTGATTTTGTCATGCATTTTGCTGACAGATTTTTCGAGCAATTCCTGAGAGTTGATGATCGGTTCCCCGTCTTTTGGAGTGATTTGTGTATAGCTGCCGTCACTTTCAAGCTGCCATCTACGTTGATTGTCAGCCAGTTGCAGGTGGAGAATCTGAAGGATGCGTTCCCGGAATCCCATATCGTCGATGGGGGTCATCAGTTCGATGCGGCGGTCGAGATTGCGGGTCATGAGGTCGGCACTCGAGATGTAGGCAGGGTTACTGTGTTTGAACCAGTAGATACGCGGATGTTCAAGGTATTTGCCGATGATGGAGGAGACGGTGATGGTCTCACTTACACCGGGAATTCCCGGACGCAGGGCACAGATGCCGCGAATGATCAGTTCGATCCGTACACCGGCTTGAGAAGCACGATAGAGGGCACGGATGATGGTGGGGTCGACGAGGGAATTGGCTTTGAGAATGATGTGTCCCTCTTCACCATGCCTGGCTTCTTTATCGATAAGTTTGAGGAGCTTGGGCTTGATCTGGGTGGGGGACATGTAGAGGTGTTTGAGTTTGGTGTGGG
>JALVQH010000278.1 GCA_027031505.1 Campylobacteraceae bacterium
CGACCACGTTGAACGCCCCCACTGGTTCAGCACCCCCGAAGAGGTGCATGCAATCCTCAAACAGTACCATTTCAATTATGCATTTATATACGCACTCGACAAATCGGCACTCAAAAGTTTTCAGCCTCGCGAAGAGGGGGGACTCTTTTATTCTGCCTGATTGTGGAGTATTACGATCGTTTCATCGACTCCCATCACGGCATCCATATCCCGCCCGGCATAGTCGATGTTGCTCAGCAGATACCGGATCGCATTGAGACGGGCACGTTTTTTGTCCACCGCATCGAGCTCGACCCAGGGGGCATACGGCGTGCCGGTGAGGCGGAACATCTTGTCCCGCAGCATCACATAGTCGTCGTAGTGCTCGTGGGACTTGTAGTCCAGCTCCGAAAGCTTCCAGCTTTTGAGCGGATCCTGCTCCCGGTCACGGATCCGATCCGCCTGCGTCGCTTTGTCGATGTTGAGATAAAATTTGAAAAAGAGCATCCCGTCATCGACCAGCATCTTCTCCACCGGATTAACCTGGGCATAAAACGCCTCGTGCTGCTGCGGGGTGCAGAATCCAAACACCGGTTCAATCCCGGCACGATTGTACCAGCTGCGGTCGAAGAAGACCATCTCCTCCCGATCAGGCACCTGACGCAGATGGCGCTGAAAATACCACTGCCCCCGTTCCACTTCACTCGGCTTGGGCAAAGCAACACTGCGGGTATGGCGAGGGTTGAGGTAGGCGTTGAACGCTTTGATCGTGGAGCTTTTGCCCGCCGTATCCATCCCCTCGAAGATCATCAGCAGCCGCTGCCCGCTCTCGATGATCCATTTTTGGAGTTTGACCACTTCATGCTGAAGACGGAGAAATTCATTATCGTAAAATCTGGTTTTGATCTTACCGCTTTTTTTGAAGACTTTTCTGGGCGGCCTGGTGTGCTCGGGGAGGGTGTCGCTGAGGATAAGGGTCTGGGTCGGCATGTGAACTCCTTGGATATGAGATGGGGATCAAGACGGACAGCAAGTCTGGAGCAGGGACTTCAGTCCCGTTACGCAGGACAGAAGCCCTCCAAAGTAGGATAAATATCTGCTAAATTCAAAATGACAAATAGTAGCATTGCCATGCTCGGAGCTGAAGCTTCCAGTTCCGTGTGGACACAAAATGGGACTGGTACTGATAACGGGGCTGAAGCCCCCTGCTCCTGAACAGGATAATGCCCGCCGGGCTCTCCTTACGCTGCCGCTTCCCTCTCCTGCTTCAAGAACAACCGCATAAACTTCGCAATGCTCTCTTTCATCTCGTTGCGGTCGACCACCATGTCGATGAGGCCGTGCTCGAGGAGGAATTCTGCCCGCTGAAACCCCTCGGGGAGATCAACTCCCACGGTCTGCTTGATGACACGCTGTCCGGCAAAACCGATCAAAGCACCCGGTTCCGCCATAATGATATCCCCGAGCATGGCAAACGAGGCGCTCACCCCGCCCATGGTCGGATCGGTAAGAACAGATATGTAAGGAAGTTTCGCTTCATCGAGTTTCTTGAGTGCGGCCGATGTCTTGGACATTTGCAACAAACTGTAGGTGCTCTCCTGCATCCGTGCACCACCACTGGCTGAGACGATCACCAGTCCACTGCGGCGCTCGAGGGCACGGTTGATGGCTCGGACGATCTTCTCCCCCTCGACCGAGCCGAGACTTCCACCCATAAACGCAAAATCCAATACCACTAATTCCACCGGATACCCCTCGATGGTGCAGCTTCCACTGACGATCGACGAGGTGCGGCCGGTCTTTTTTTTGGCTTCATCCAGCCGTTTTTTGTAGCTTTTTTTGTCGACAAATTTCAGGGGATCGACTGGAGCGAGTGTGGCATCGTGCTCTTCAAAACTCCCCTCATCGGCCAGCAATGCGATCCGATCGTCTGCACCGATCCGGAAATGGTGCGAACACTTGGGGCACACCTGATGGTGCGCTTCCACCTCTTTGTAGTACATCAGCGAGAGGCAATCGGGACACTTCACCCAGTGCGCCGGAGCATCCCCCTCGTCCGCTCGCTTCCGCATTCCGCCGAATATGCTGCCAAAATTCATCCGTCAACCTTTCCTTGTGCGATCTTATGAGGGGATTATAGCATAATTTTATGTGCGACTCAATCCTAATTGAGAAACGATCCCCTCCAAAACTTCCCGATCCCGTGCGATTACCACCATCTCTTCCGTCTGCACACGTGGAAGATCCTCACAAAAAAGGAGCCCCGCAGCAAAATCGTATGCCCGGTATTTTCCGATATAGAGGAAAAAGCGGGAATGGAGAGCGTACACCAGAGAAAGGGCAACCGCACCGGGAGCCCGGAATTTCAGATCCATCTCTCCAAGTACCCGTACGGCGTCTGGATGGGCATAGGCGCGTTCAAAAATACCGACTTCCGGTGTACCTGCCACCGGATACGGACTGAGTGTATCATCCAAAATGCTGCCGCGTTGAGCGGGCGTGCCGACCGCTTTGAAAAAAATTTCTCCGGTCACCAGATTGCAGATGCACGCAGCGACGGTGGTGCCGGTTGTGTCGATCAGCGCGGCAGACGTACCGTAATAGGGAAAACCACTCAGGAGATTGCTGCTGCCGTCGATGGGATCGAGGAGAATGGTATGCTCGCCCGAACCGATGCGGCCGGATTCTTCGGACTCAATCGTCCCGAAACGTCCAAGATACTCAACAAAAATCGCTTCGGCCATCAGATCGATGCCACTGCTGACATCTCCGCCGGCTCCAATGCCGGATTTGTGACGCATGGAAGCGTCAAGTCCGGATGCAAGGTGCGCAGCGATTGCCGTATTGGCATCACGGCATGCCTCAAGAAATGGTTGCATCACTCGCCGAGAAAACTCGTGATCATTGCACGCGCCGCTTCACGCCCGTCGTAGACAGCGGTCACAACCAGATCGGCTCCCCGGTGACAATCTCCGCCGGCATACACACCGGCTCGGGTGGTCTGATAATCTTCACCGACCATCACCCCGCCCCATTTGTCGGTCTCGATACCATTGGATGCAAGAAATGGATACTCTACCGGATCAAACCCGAGAGCGAAAATCACCGTATCCGCCTCGACGGTAAAGGTACTGCCCGGAATCTCTTCGACCCGTTGACGGCCATTGACATCGGGCTCCCCGAGACGGGTTTTGATCATCTCAATCCCAACCACTTCGTTCTTCTCGTTCTTGAGGATCTGTTTGGGGGCGACGAAGAATTCGAACGCAACACCCTCCTCTTTGGCATTGATATACTCTTTGCGGCTGCCGGGCATCCCGTGCGCATCACGGCGATAGTAGCAAGTGACACTCCGTGCCCCCTCGCGCAGGCTGGTGCGCACACAGTCCATTGCCGTATCTCCTCCGCCGATCACCGCCACCCGTTTCTCACGAACAATAACCGGATGATCACAAGGCTCATCGAAGAGTTTTTTCTGTACCGACGACAAGAGCTCCATCGCCAGATGAACCCCTCTGGCCTCTTCGCCGTTGATGCCGGCACGGCGTCCTTTGGTTGCACCGACACCGATGAAAACTGCGTCAAATTTCTCGGCCAGCTCATCGAAGGCGATGTCTGTGCCCACCTCGGTATTTTGATGGAAGATTACACCGGCCTCTTCGAGGAGTTTGACCCGGCGGGCAATGATGTTTTTATTGAGTTTGAATCCCGGAATACCATACGTCATCAGGCCGCCAGGGCGGTTCTGGCGATCAAATACTTCGACATCAACTCCTTCACGTGCCAGAAAGGTCGCTGCCGAAAGACCCGCAGGACCGGCGCCGATAATGGCAACTTTTTTTCCAATCTTGTCGGCGGCAAACGGCAGAGTCAATCCCCGTTTGAATCCCTCTTCGCTGATAAATGCTTCGACCGAACCGATCGTAACGGCTCCGTGGCCGTCATTGAGGGTACAGGCTCCCTCACAGAGGCGGTCGTGGGGGCAGATCCGCCCCATCACTTCGGGAAACGGTGACGGATCATTGGAGAGGGTAAAGGCAAATTCCAGATCCTTGTCCGCCGTGGCCTTGAGCCAATGGGGGATAAAGTTGTGCAGAGGGCAGCCGTTGTCGCTGTGGCAATAGGGGTCGCCACACTGAACGCAGCGGTTGGCCTGACGTGCCGCCCGCTTGGGGCTGAACACTTCGTAGATCTCGTCGTAATCCTTGATCCGGACGACAACGTCCCGTTTTTTGGGGTCTTCCCGGTCGAGTTCAAAAAATCCTTGCATCTTATTCTCCCTCCTCTATCTTCAATGGACTCTTCATGTCTTTGGGGCGTACCATCCAGAAATCCCGGATTTTGACCCGGAAATTGTCAAGGATTGCCCTCGCGGCTGCGCTTTGAGTCTCGCGGTAATAATCTTTGAGCAGTTTTTTCAGGTAGTAGCGTTCGATATCGGTATCGTCGGTATCAATGCGACGGGCTTCGACCAGTTCGGTGTTGACGTTTTCGACAAATTCGTGCGCCTCATCGAGGACAAATGCCACACCGCCGGTCATCCCGGCGCCGAAGTTCACTCCGGTCTTGCCGAGAATCACCACCACACCGCCGGTCATGTATTCGCAGGGGTGATCGCCTGTCCCTTCAACGATGGCAATCGCACCGGAGTTGCGCACTGCAAACCGTTCACCCACCTGACCGGCCACATAAAGTTTGCCGCCGGTGGCACCGTAGAGGCATGTGTTGCCTCCGAGTGAGAAGCGTTCAGAACCGTACTCGGAAGTGATAACAATCCGGCCTCCGGCCATCCCTTTGCCAATGTAGTCGTTGCCCGCACCGTTGACCCGGATACTGATCCCCGGTGAGAGAAAAGCACCAAGCGACTGACCGGTGGTTCCAGTCAGCTCGAGATTGATGGTATTGTCCGGCAGCCCTTTGTCACCGTAGTATTTGGCGATTTCACCCGAAATGAGTGCACCAAAGCTCCGATTGGTGTTGCGGATTGATTTATGAAGCGTGATGCTCTCCGAGGGATTCTTGATCGTTCCGGAAAGTTCTTTGAGGATCCCTTTTTCATAGGCATTGTCGTCAAACGGTTCGTTGCGTTCGACTTGCCGGGTATTGGGACCGTCGAGTTTGACCAGCAATGCTTCGAAGTCGAATTTGTCCGCCAGTTTGCTGTCGACAACTTCAAGTAAATCGGTCTGTCCGATGATCTCTTCGAGGCTGCGGAACCCCAGAGATGCAAGGATTGAGCGGACATCCTCAGCCAGCAGTCTGAAGTAATTCATCAGCCGCTCTACGGTACCTTCGAAGTGCTCCCGCAGTTTCTCTTCCTGCGTTGCGATCCCTACCGTACACCGATTCAGATGGCAGATGCGCAGGATCCTGCACCCGAGAATGGTCAACGCTCCGGTGCCAAATGCATACCGCTCCGCACCGAAAATCGCCGCTTTGACCACATCCATTCCGGTTTTGAGTCCTCCGTCGGTCTCGAGGAGCACTTTGTCCCGCAGGTCATTGGCTTTGAGGGCATTGTGCGCTTCGGCAAGTCCCAGTTCCCAGGGATTGCCGGCATGCTTGATCGATGTCAGGGGTGCCGCCCCTGTCCCGCCGTCGGCTCCGGAAATGATGATTTTGTCGGCGTAGCACTTGGCCACACCGGCTGCGATCGTCCCCACGCCGGCAGTGGAGACCAGCTTGACCGCCACACGGGCATCGGGATTGATCTGCTTGAGATCGAAGATCAGCTGCGCCAGGTCCTCGATCGAGTAAATGTCGTGATGGGGTGGCGGCGAAATGAGGGTCACCCCCGGAATGGTATGGCGCAGACGAGCCACAAGGGGATTGACTTTGTGGCCGGGGAGCTGGCCCCCTTCGCCGGGTTTGGCACCCTGAGCAACTTTGATCTGGAGCTCTTCAGCGGAGCGGAGATAGCCGGGAGTCACACCAAAACGCCCGGAAGCTACCTGTTTTATTCTGGAGTTTTTAATCGTATCGAAACGGGCAGCATCCTCTCCTCCTTCACCGGAGTTACTCATCCCGCCGAGACGGTTCATTGCTTCGGCCATCGCCTCGTGTGCTTCGGGCGAGATCGACCCGAGACTCATCGCTGCTGTCGAGAAGCGTTTCAGGATCGCTTCGGCCGGTTCGACTTCTTCGAGGGGGATCGGATCACGCCCTTTCTTAAATACAAAAAAGTCGCGGATAAACTTCGTCCCCCGTCCCTCAAGCATACTCTTGAGTTTGTCGTAGTCTTTTGGTTTTCCTGTCCGGGAGAGGTAATGGATCGCATGGACGGTTTTGGGACCGAAGTCATGGTATTCATGTCCCTGTGTGTATTTGTAGAATCCCCCGACATACAAGGGGAAGATGTGGTTTTTCATCCGGGCATTGTATGCATCGGCATGGGCTCTGGCGACACGGGCGCCTATCTCCTTGTAGCCAAGCCCTTTCAGGAGTGCGTGCGAACCGCGGAAACACTCCTCGACAATCTCGTCTCCCAGTCCGATGATGTCGAAGAGTTTGGAGTTGCGGTAGCTTGCCACAGTTGATATCCCCATCTTCGACATGATCTTGAGCAGACCAGCATTCATCGATTTGCGCAGGCGCTTGAGACAGACGGTGTTGTCGATGTTTTTTGCCCCGCGGTGGGCTACTTCAACCGCCGTCGCATAGTAGAGATAGGGATAGATGGCCGCCGCACCGTACGCCAGAAGGGTGGCTGCCTTGTGCGAATCGTATACTTCACCGCTGGCAGCGACGATACTGGTAGCGTGACGGAGTCCGGCATCGAGAAGCGCTTCGTTAACCCGTCCGACCGCCATGAGCATCGGAATGGTACGCAGATGCTGATTGACACCGCGATCATCAAGGATAATGATCCGTACACCCGTCTCCCGCACATCGGCAATTATCCGATCGACCAGAGCATCGAGTGCCTCTTTGAGCCCCTGCTCATAGGTCACATCGTACCGTTTGGCATGGTAGGTCGGATCGTATTTGGGATCTTTCGGATTTCCAAACTCCTGCAGCACATTGAACTTGTCAAACGAAAGGATCGGAGAGACGGTTTTGAGGCGTACGGCGTGTTCGGCATCTTCGACGAGGATGTTGCGAATCTCACCGAAACCGGTATTGAGCGACATGACGGTTTTTTCACGGATCGGATCGATGGGGGGGTTGGTCACCTGGGCAAATTTCTGTCGGAAAAAGTCGGAGAAGCTTCGCTGTCTGTCCGAAAACGCAGCCAGCGGGGTGTCATCCCCCATCGAGGCGGTGGTCTCCTTGCCCTCTTTGACGACCGGCTCGATCACCTGCTCCAGCACTTCGAGAGTGAAGTTGAAGTAACGCTGCCTGGCTTTGAGGTCTTCGGCAGTAAACTGCTCCACTTCACTTACCGGTTTGTCGGAGTACTCCTGGAGATAAATCATATGTTCGTTGAGCCATTTTCCGTACGGCTCTCTGGTTTTGAGATAGTCGTTGATGTCGTCATCTTTGAGCACGGTACCGTACTTCATGTCCAGCCCGATCATTTCACCCGACTGGAGGCGTCCTCTCTCGAGGATTTGATTCTCCGGAATGTCAAGTACGCCGTATTCGCTGGAGATGAGGAGGCGGCGGTCGCGGGTGATGATATATTTGGCGGGACGCAGTCCGTTGCGGTCGAGCACTACACCGATATGGCGTCCGTCGGTCATGCTCACAGCCGCCGGTCCATCCCAGGCTTCAAACGTCGTACTGACGTATTCGTAAAAAGCACGAAGTTCGGCATCCATGTGCGGAGCATTCTGCCACGCAGCCGGGATCACCGAACGGGCGATCCGGAAAAAGTCCATCCCATTCACCCGCAAAAACTCGATAAAGTTGTCGAGACTGGCACTGTCGCTCATCCCCTCCTGTACGATCGGCAGCAGGCGCGCCATCTCTTCGTCGCTGAAGACTTCGCTGCGGATTGATTCGCTCTTGGCAAGGGTATTGAACCGGTTGGCGGTGACGGAGTTGATCTCTCCGTTGTGGGCAATCATCCGAAACGGCTGTGCCAGTTTCCACTGCGGCAGAGTATTGGTCGAGAAACGCTGATGAAAGAGGGCGAAACTGATCTCAAAATGCGGATCGGCCAGATCGACATAAAACTCCTTAAGATGAGTGGGCATCACGAGCCCTTTGTACGAAACCACATTCGCAGAAAAAGAAGGGATATAAAAGCCCTCTTTGTCACCGAGTGCCTTTTCAATCTCCTTACGGGAGAGGTAGAGCAGCGCATCGAAACGGCGGCGCCCCATCAGCGAAGCCGGCTCGACAAAAATATGATAAATCTCAGGCAGGGTCTCGATCGCCTGCGCACCGAGCGCTTCGGTATTGACCGGGACTTTACGAATGTAGAGGAGGCGGAGGTCATTCTTCTCGCAGACTTCGCGAAAAACCGTCAAATCATCTTCATCGGTACTGAAGAGGACGGCGACGGCATATCTGGACGGGAGATCGATCCCCTCTTTTGCCAGTTGGCGGCTGAAAAATGCACGCGGTGTTGAGAGGAGCAGTCCGCTTCCATCCCCCGTCTTGCCATCCGCAGCAATCGCCCCGCGGTGGATCATTCGCGAGAGGGATGTGACGGCATCTTCGAGGTTTTGACGGGAGGGGGTGTTGTCGATCGATGCGAGCAGTCCAAAGCCACAGTTGTCTTTGAATGAGGTAAAAAGATCTTGCATAAGCCAACCTTAATCGATATTTCAGTAGGGTTCCGAAAAATCCCCAAAGTCCAAGATTGTACCCAAAAGGCGGTTAGAAACTCATGAAAACAGGCAGCTTCCCTCCTCGTTCCCCATCTTCCGATGGGGAACGCATACATACCGTTGGCTGGCACATGTTCCATATCAGGAGAGACTGTGAAAGAACTCACACCTTATAGGAGCAGGGGCTTTAGCCCCGTTAAAATGGCGCCATTTTATGGAGATTCGTTATACGGGACTGAGGTTCCTGCTCCAATATTCTCGAGTTCTTTCGCAGTCTCAGGAGATATGGAACCAGGGGAGAGGTGAAAATATGAAAGGATTCGTCCTTGCTCTAACCCGTGCCAAAAACGAAGACATGATCGCCACAGTCCTCTCCGAGCATCGGGTGGAGCGCTACTACCGCTTCTACGGAGCGCGCCATTCGATCCTCCAGCTGGGGCACTTGATTGATTTTGAGATCGAGGAGGGAGATGGGCGCTTCATGCCCCGACTGCGCAGTCTGAGGCATCATGGCTTCCCCTGGCTGTATGACCGAAACCGTCTGATGCTCTGGCACGATTTTGTCAAACTCTTCGAACCGCATCTGCGTGATACGGAGGAGCTCGACCGCTTCTACTTCAATCAGCTGCTCACCGCCGCCCGACGCTGGGAACGCCAAAACCCCAAACGGATCGTCGTCGAGAGCTACCACGCCCTTCTCACCCACGAAGGGCGGCTCCACCCCTCCGACCGCTGCTACATCTGCGAACAGCCTCTGAGAGACACCGTCAGTCTCATGACTGCCTTCCACCCTGCCCATCCTGAGTGCATCTACGCCCCTTCTCTTCCCCGACCGCTCATCGAAGATTTTTTTGTATCGGGCAAAACCCTTTATCTCGATGATGCCACCGTCGATCAACTCTTCAGTACGGTCAAAAAAGGACTCTGACCGGTAATCAAACGGTAATCCCTCTTTGGTACCGTTTCAAATATCATTCAGGGAGTTATCATGTTTCGCTTGCTGGTTCACGCTACGC
Organism: Campylobacteraceae bacterium; assembly: GCA_027031505.1. Taxonomy (GTDB): domain Bacteria; phylum Campylobacterota; class Campylobacteria; order Campylobacterales; family Sulfurovaceae; genus S017-3. Next base: position 9,713 of record JALVQH010000278.1, read on the forward strand.
TTTTGGGTTCACTGCTTCTCGTATCTGCCTGCAGCAGCGTCGATCCGATCGATACGACTCTGATCTCCGGATCGACCGATGCTCCAGCTATACTTACCGCCTGTTGTGACGGAGGTGTCTACCGCGAAAGCCATACACTTGATTATGGCAGTGCCCGGCATCCTTTTGCTCTCACGCTCCCGCGTGGCAGTACCTGCCGCATTACAATCAGCTTTCGCCCGGATGATGCAACGAAGCATTTCACGACACTGCTGGCTTTTGAGAACGGACAGAGCCAGGATATTCGTCTAAGTACCAAAAATGCCTCCATTGATCTGGGAAACATCACACTACCCCATGACCCGCTGACCCTCATCGGTCGCAACGGAGGCCATTTTGCCAGGCACCCCCTCACACTCCGGCTCGAAGATACCGATACCACCCTCCCCCACGAGAACGTTCAGTAGCCACAGCCGGCAACCAAACGCACCTGAAGTTGCGTCCCCACACTGGTTCCATATCTCCCCTCACTGGTTCCATATCTCCCGATATGGAACAGTGT
>JALVQH010000279.1 GCA_027031505.1 Campylobacteraceae bacterium
TGGCGTGGCTGGTAAGAGCTATTTCTCATCGAGGATCCTCTCGATCTCGTGCATTGCATCGCGGTTCTTGAGCTGAAACTTGATTTCGATGCGCCGGGAGGCTTCTTTGTCCTCCTTGCCGTTGCGACGGATCGGATCGAGATAGGCGCGTCCGCTGGCGACGAGGTATTGTTTGAGGTGGTATTTTTCAGCGATGGGGAGGGTGAGGAGATAGTGCATCACCGCCAGCGCCCGGCGCTGGGAGAGGGCGAGATTGTAAAGGTAGCCGCCGTCGCTGTCGGTGTGCCCTTCGATGACGATGCGCTCAAGGTGGGGGCGGATCGCCGGGTTGGACACCAGGGCGCCGATATAGTCGTTGAAAGCATTGGCCAGTTCGGATTTGGCATTCTCTTTGAGTTTACTGCTCCCTTTGTCAAAAAGGATATTCGACGAGAGTCGCAGGGCTCCGCTGCGGCGGTCGATATTGATTTTGTCTCCAAGGGTCTCTTTGAGTGCGGCAATCACTTTAAGCTGGATACCGGTGAGGGATCGGATCCGGGCGCGTTGTTTTTGGAGCCTGGCGAGCAGTGTGTCGTAGCGGGTCTGTTTGTTGTCCAGAGCCGTAAGGAGATCGGCGAGTTTCTGGTCTTTGAGTTTGAGTTCGTGTTCTTTGTCGGTCAGCTCGTTGGAGAGGACGATCACTTTGCCGGTGTACTCCTGAAGCTTTTTCTCTTTCTCCTGCAGGGTGGTGTTGCTCTCCTCAGTGAGGTTTTGCAATAAGACGATCTTTTTGTTGAGGGTGTCGACTTTGGCGTTGCGTGCCAGCAGCAGTTGATTGAGTCGTTCGAGTTCCTGCTCTTTGAGTTTGAGGGCATTACGGGAGAGGACGATGGTTTTGTTCATGTCGGCAAGTGCTTTACGGGCGTGTGCTTTTTCCCGGCTGAGTTCGGTCTGCAGTTCTGTAAGGAGTGCATGGAGTTTTTGAACCTCAAGTTCCTGAAGGTGAATTTTCTCTTGTTGTTCGGACAGGATCTTTTTCTGCTTTTTGACGACCATTTTGTTGCGAAAAAGATTCTGGTTGGTCTGCCGAATCAGTGTTTCGCGCTGATGGAGCTCACGGGTCATGCGCGCAAGCCTCGCTTCGGCGCGGTTGAGTTTTTTCTTTTTGGCTTCGAGTGATTGTCTGGCCACGTGGAGCCGAGCTTCCTTCGTGCGCAAATCTTCCCGCAGGAGGATCGACTTGGAGACGATTGCGCCGATCAGGAGAATAAAGACAAACAGCAACCCCGCCATCAAATCGGCATAGGAGATCCAGAAGTTGCTGCTCTCACTTCCCCGCTCTGAATCACGCCGGAACATCAGGACACTTCCGCAGAATGTTGGGCAATGGCGGCATTGTGCCGGGCGATCAGCTCGGTCATTTCGCCCAGTTTGCGCACGGCGTTTGCCATTTCGCGATCGAGAGACTCGAAGGTCTTTCCGACACTTTCGTCAAAGTGGCTGAGATTATACTGGAGGGCTTTGGCGTTGCTGTTGAATGCTTCGATATTCTCTTTAATGGTTGCTACAGCATTGACGCTCTCTTCGCGGTTGTTCAGAGATAAGAGGGTGTTGCGCAGCTCCTGCGAAGCATCATGCATGTGGTGCGAGAGCATCTCAAAGCTGTTGGTGGTGTCGTCGATGATGGTTTTGTAATTTTTGATGTACTGCTCATTGAGATCGCGGATAAAGTCGAGGCTGAACGTCTCTCTGAGGGTTTGGATGATTTTTTGATCCTTGAGCTCGGTCTGGGCGTGTTCGTGTTTGATCAGTTCACTCTTTTTCCAGATTTTGTCTCCATAAATCGCCTCAAGTTTTCGGGTACTCTGTTCGATCTTTGCCAACCCCCTGCGTTCAAAAAAGATCCACCACAGCGAGAGAAATATCCCGTAGATCGATGCATAAAAAGCGGTGCCGATCCCCGAGAGCAGCAAAGAGATTTCGTGGTCAAGCTTGTCACCGCTGCTGACGGTAAAATCAGGCATACTCATCGCAATGGCGATAAACGTACCGAGGATCCCCAGCATGGGGAAGATGCTCGAAGCGACCCTGGCATAGTTGTCGTCCCGGATGTCCTTGAAATACTCCGAGGCAAAATCCCGAACCGTAAGCGTCGATTTGGTCTGCCCCATGATCGAGAGGGCGTTGGCTTTGAGCTCCTCCTGCAGGCGGTCTTCCATGCGATTGAAGTTGTGCCGTATCTGGCAGGCGCTGTAGCCGGCGTTGTGCCGGATAAAAAAGAGAAAGATCACAAAGATCAGTCCGATTGTCACGAGGGTATGGATCTCGACCTTGAAGGGGAGATACCCGAGATATCCGGCCGCAAGAGCGACAACAAACAGAAAAGGGATAAGAAAAATCACAAAAAATATCCCGCCGCACGTTCCAGTTGACTCAAAGTCGCTTGTCTCCATCGATCACCCTTTTTGCAAGTATATTGGGTAATTATAGCATAATACGGTTGCAAATGGGAACAGCTTTGACTATAATACGGTTTAAATTATCATTGGAGTTCTGTTATGGCTTTTTTTACGACGCAGCAACGGACCAAAAGCGGCAAAGTAGAATCCCACCTCCGCTGGTGGATCTCTCTGATCCTCTCCTACGCACTGGCACTGGGAACCTGGAATCCGACTGAGCACCATTTTGTCGGCTATATCAGTGGCGCCAACCCCCTCGAAGGGTTCAAGCCTTTTTTTATCCTTGTTATGGTTGCACTCTGGGTCATGGCGATCAAGGCGATCCTCCAGAGCATCAAGATCTACGGAGCGCTCATCGCAGCAGCGATCATCGTCGCATTTGTCTACGGACTGGCGCAAATGGGATGGCTCGACACCTCCAAATGGAGCACCCTTGGATGGATCGCTTCCATCGGGATAGGGCTGATCATCTTCATCGGGATGAATGCCTCGATCTTCTGGAAGAAGATGACGGGGGTCTATACCACCGATGCGACGGATGAGGACTAAGGAGTGAATAGCGAATAGTGAATAGTTTCGGTATGCGTTGCGTTGCAACGCTTTTACTAATCGCCAATCACGAATTACCAATATACGTGCGCAACGCACACCCACCAAAGGATTGCCCATGCGACGACGCTACATCGCTGCGCTTGCTGTGTTTGTTCCCGTGGTGATTGTGGGGGTGCTGCAGTACTTTTATCCGCTGACGTGGAAAAGCCTGAGCGGATATATGGTGCTGGTGGCCTTGGCGTTCAAGGGAGCGCTGCTTTCGTTTTGGAGTGTTTCCAAACTCAAGATTCTTGCTTTTTTCAAAGGGTTGACATTGATTCAGGGGGCATACCTCCTCCTCAAACGGTGGTTTCTCGACAACGTTTTTGCCCGCTGGCTCAAGCGCAATGTCACCGATCATCTGATGCATGCATTTCGGGAAATGGGTGCGTTTTATGCTTCGCTCAATCTCCG
>JALVQH010000280.1 GCA_027031505.1 Campylobacteraceae bacterium
CGCCTGGGCTGTTGGAGTGAGAGCTGTCCGGCGATATCCCGCTCCACTGCATCGGTTGCAGTCGCCGTAAACGCAGCGATCGCAACGGCAGGAAACTGCTCTTTGAGGAGGGAGAGCTTGCGGTAGTCCTCCCGAAACTCATGCCCCCATTCGCTGACGCAGTGGGCTTCATCCACAACAAAAAAATTGATGGTCACACGATGAAGAAGATTAAGAAAATAGGCGTTGTTCAGCCGTTCGGGTGCGATATAAAGCAAACGAATCTCCCCGGCAAGCAGCTGCACTTCGATCGTGCGGCTCTCTTCGTGATCCTGCATCGAGCTGAGCATCGCAGCAGCAATCCCATTGGCACGTAGTGCCACGACTTGATCGTGCATCAACGCCAGCAGAGGTGAGACAACAACCGTCACCCCCTCCATCAGAAGCGTCGGGAGTTGGTAGCACAGAGATTTGCCCCCGCCGGTAGGAAGAATCATCAAAACGTCCCTGTGATTGAGAATCGCATCGACCACCTCCTCTTGCAGAGGGCGAAAAGCATCATGTCCGAAATAGCTCTTCAGGGTTGTAAGTTTTTGTGTTTTCATGACGAGAGTATAACGCAGATTTGGCGTCAAACAGAAAAATATGTCACATTGTCATATTTTATCTCCTCTGGGTACAATTGCATCCATGAGGTTTACTGACAAGTCAATTAAACCTTCTGAAAAATCAGGCACAGAGGTTTCACATGATGGCGACAAAGGAGCACTCGACCCATGAAATGAGCTCAGCCTCCTCGGCTGCGCTTCGCTCCGACCGCTACGGTTTCAAAGTTACAAAAGACAGGTCGTTGTCTTTTGCTCACGCTTTTCACATTTGCGACTGCCTTTAGCTTCGCGTGAAACCGGTGATTTTTCGGAGGGTTCAATTATATTACCACACCAATAAATATTGTAAAGGATCTTCCATGAACAAAATCGAAACCATGCTCCGTCTCCAGCAGCAGCTCAACGATACCACCAACGGCATCGGCTGGGAATACGGCGTGACGAAAAACGGAAAGATGATCGACTGGCGCCGCTGTATCTGGCTTGAAGCAGCCGAGCTGGTGGAGAGCTATCCATGGAAACACTGGAAAAACATTGATGCAGAACCAGACTACGCCAATATCAAAATCGAAGCGGTGGACATCTGGCACTTTGTCATGAGCGAAGCACTGCGGATTTGGTCATTGGAAAAGCGGGGCGGGATCGGCGATCTCGCAGAGGCAATCACCTCGGCTGATGCCTACCGTGCATTTGAAAAGGGTGTACGATTGGAAAATATCGATCCGTATCATCAAATCGAACAGGTTGAAACATTGGTCGAGATGCTTTTCTGCCGAACACCGATTGAGACGTGGACGGCACAGTTTTACCGTGTTGCCCTCCAGTCCGGTCTCGATCTCGATGCCCTCTACCGGCTCTATGTCGGAAAAAACATTCTCAATCAATTCCGTCAGGATCATGGATACAAGGAGGGGACATACATCAAAATCTGGAACAGCGAAGAGGACAATGTGGTCATGCAGCGTCTGCTTGAGATCGAAAGTGCCCTCACTCCGGAAGCCCTGTATGCGGAGCTTGAAAGGGTATATCCCGGATAATCTCTACAGAGTTTTGTTCAAGTTGACGGTGACACTCTGGTCGTTTTCGACATGTATTTTTCGGGCAATGCGTATGTTTTTGCCCCCGCAGGCAGAGCACGCAACCGTTCCGACCACATAATAGTCTCCCGCCGGAACACCGTAGAAAGCAAATGCCCCTTTTTCGTTGGAAGCCGTAAATTTCAAATAATTAAAAAGGCGGGGATCGGATTTGCCCATTTTGTGTCCACCGAGATAACTTTCACGATACCACTGATCCGAATAGCTGGTCACCGGATTGAGATACAGGCGCGTCTGACGTCCGACAATATGCCTCCCGTCGGCTGTGATCGAAATGGTTCCTTTGACCGTACTGTTGCCCATGGTTTTCAGGCGGCGGTATTCATCGACCGGAAAGGGGATCCGCTTGACAACGATACTTTGGGAGCTGACACTGTCTCCGATACCCCGAACATCCACCTGGGTGCTGCCGGAACCACCCGAGAGCATTGTGGAGGCATTCCGCGAATGCAGCAACTCAATATGAGCACACCCGCCAAGCAATACTGCCAAACCTGCTCCAAATAATCCTCGTAAAAAAGCTGAACGCATACTACTCCTTATCCCGGGTTATAAAGGGAATTATACTGTAAGAGTATTAATCATTTCCCCAGACAGAATTCACCAAACATCCGGTCAAGCGTTTCATCGTTTTCATAAGGATGGGTGATCGTACTGATCTGCCGCAGTGCTTCACGGAGATGGAAACTGAACAACTCCAGTTCCCCTGATTTGAGTGGTTCCCGTGCTGCTTCGATCGCTTGACGGGTCGCGGCGACCGCTTCAACCTGGCGGGCAGTAGCCAGAAGGATCTCTTCCCCCTCTCCGAGAGTATCCAGCTGCCTGTGCACAACATCGATCAGCTCCCCATAACGATGCAGAGCGCTGATACTGATCGGATCAAACGCAGCCAGCGCCTCCCGCTCGAAACACTGGGGCAGATCGCTTTTGTTGATGGCGGCGATGACCGTTTTGTCCGGAACACTCCCGATCAACGATACGATCCGTTTGTCATCGGCATCAAACGGGCGGCTCCCGTCAAAAAGGGCGATCACGACATCGGCCTCCTCAACCGAAGCAAGAGAGCGTTCCACTCCGATCTGTTCAATCGTATCTTCTGAACTGCGGATACCGGCCGTATCAATCAGGCGAATCAAATGTGAGCCGATCCGCACCGACTCTTCGATCGTATCCCGTGTCGTCCCGGCGATGTCGCTGACGATGGCACGATCGTAATCCAGCAAAGCGTTGAGCAGCGAACTTTTCCCCACATTGGGTTTGCCCACGATGGCGACCCGAAACCCTTCGATCAATCCTCGACGTCGACGGCTGCTTTCGACCATCCGCTCCAGAGCATGACTCAATGCTTCCAGTTGCCCGGACAACTCGGCGGTCACATCCTGCGGAACCTCCTCGGCATAATCAATCGTCACTTCCGAATGGGCCAAAGCCCGCAGGAGATTTTCCCGTGTCTGCTCGACGAAACGCCCCAACTCTCCTTTGAGCTGACGGGCAAGGATGCGGGCAGCATCATTACTTTGAGCCTCGATAAGCTTAGCTATCGCCTCCGCCTTGCTCGCGTCGATTTTGCCGTTGAGAAAAGCGCGCTTGCTGAACTCTCCCGGCTCAGCCAAACGCGCTCCGTGCGCCAATGCCGTCTCGAGAATCGCCTCGGCCACGATCCGTCCACCGTGGCACTGAAACTCAACAATCTCTTCTCCGGTAAAACTGCGCGGAGCTTGAAAATAGAGGACAATGGCCTGATCGATCAGCGTC
>JALVQH010000281.1 GCA_027031505.1 Campylobacteraceae bacterium
TCCTTATTACCACACCAACAAATAGTCTGAATATTTGTTGGTGTGGTAATAGATTATGGGAAAAGTACTGCATCAAACATTCAGACTGTTTATCAATACGGCGATATTCAGGATTTTAAGAGGTGGGGTGGATTACAATAGCGTTACCATTTCAATGCAACCCATTCAAAGGAGATGATGTGAGTACATTTGAGCAGGAGTCCCTGAACTACCACAAGGCACGGAACGAGTTTGACACCAACGGAAAGACGGGAACCCTTCTGACCAAGCCGTGCAGCACCGAAAAAGAGTTGGCCATGGCCTACAGCCCCGGGGTGGCCTATCCCTGCCTCGAGATCGAGAAAGATATCGAAAAGGCGTATGAATACACCAACAAGGGCAACCTGGTTGCTGTTGTTTCTGACGGGACGGCTGTCCTCGGTCTGGGAGACATCGGTCACCTTGCCGGAAAACCCGTCATGGAAGGGAAGGGTGTCCTGTTCAAAACTTTTGCCAATGTTGATGCTGTGGATATCGAGATCAATACCAAAGATACTGAAGAGATCATCGAAACGGTTGCACGTATCGCCGACAGCTTCGGGGGGATTAACCTCGAAGATATCTCCGCACCCCGCTGTTTCGAGATCGAAGAGCGCCTCAAAGAGATCTGCAACGTTCCTGTCTTCCACGACGATCAGCACGGAACCGCCGTCATCACCACCGCTGGTCTGATCAATGTCCTTGAGATGACCGGCAAGGAAGCCGCCGATCTCAAAGTGGTCGTCATCGGTGCAGGTGCCTCGGGAATCGCGTGCGCCAACATGTATAAGCAGCTCGGTGTCAAAAACATCACCATGCTCGACTCCAAAGGGGTGATCCACAGCGGACGGGATGATCTGAACAAATACAAGCAGCAGTTTGCTTTCGAGACCTCTGATCGGACACTGGAGGATGCGATGAAAGATGCCGATATGGTGTTGGGACTCAGCGGTCCGGATTTGATCAAACCTGAATGGGTCAAGACCATGAGTGAAGAGAGCCCCATTATCTTCGCCTGCGCCAATCCTGTACCGGAGATCATGCCTCCACTGGCCAAAGAGGCGCGCCCCGATGTGATCGTCGGAACCGGACGCAGTGACTATCCCAATCAGGTCAACAATGTTCTTGGATTTCCGCAGATCTTTCGCGGGGCACTCGATGTGCGTGCGACCAAGATCACCGAAAATATGAAGATGGCTGCCTCGCGTGCGCTTGCATCTCTGGCCAAAGAGCCGGTACCCGATCATGTCCAGAAAGCCCACGGGCGTGACGATATGATCTTTGGTACGGAGTATATCATCCCTTCGCCGTTTGACCGTCGGGTTCTGGTGTATGTCGCTTCGGCCGTGGCTCAGGCCGCGATCGAGGACGGTGTCGCCCGTATCAAAGACTTCGATCTTGATGCTTACCGCGCAGAGCTTCAGCGTCTGGCCGATCATCTCGACGGGAAATAACCCGTCACCCGCATTTACACACCAATACAAGAAGGAACCATGAGCATCCCAACGCCAAAAGGTATTGAAAACCTCGGTCTCACCGATATCGGTGAGGTTTACTACAATCTGGATTATGCAACGCTGCGTGCGCACGAGATTGATCGTGGTGAGGTAAGCATCTCGACCAGCGGTTCAGCCATGTGCGATACCGGGATCTTCACCGGTCGCAGTCCCAAAGACAAGTACTTTGTCGATCAGCCTCCTTCCAGTGAACATATAGCCTGGGGAGAGGTCAATCAGCCCATTGATAAAGCTACATACGACGAACTTCTTGCGCTGGGTCGCAAGCAACTTTCCGGCAAAGACATCTATATTACCGACGTGTTTGTCGGTGCCAGCCCGGCAAGCCGCCGCAAGATCCGGTTTGTAACCGAAGTGGCCTGGCAGGCACATTTTGTCAAAAACATGTTTATCCGTCCCACCGAAGAGGAGCTGGTAGATTTTGAGCCCGATTTTACCGTCTACAACGCCTGCCGTACCGTCGATCACGATTACAGGAAGCACGGCCTCAACTCCGACGTGTTTGTTGTCTTCAACATCGAAGAAAGCACGGCAGTCATCGGTGGTACCTGGTATGGCGGTGAGATGAAGAAGGGTATCTTCTCTATGATGAATTACTGGCTGCCGCTCGAGGGCAAGCTCTCGATGCACTGCTCAGCCAACGTCGGCAAAGCGGGGGATGTCTGCCTCTTCTTCGGACTTTCGGGTACGGGCAAAACGACCCTTTCGACCGATCACGATCGTGCGCTCATCGGAGATGATGAGCATGGATGGGACGATCACGGGATATTCAATTTCGAGGGGGGGTGTTATGCCAAAGTGATCAATCTTGATCCTGAGAGCGAACCGGAGATTTATGATGCTATCCGCACAAACGCTCTGCTGGAGAATGTTGTTGCTGATGAGAACGGTGTGGTTGACTACAATGACAATTCCAAAACCGAAAACACCCGTGTCTCGTATCCCATTGAGCACATCGAAAATCGTCAGCCCGGTCTCTCGGCAGGCCATCCGAACAATATCATCTTTCTGACCGCCGATGCCTTCGGAGTGCTGCCTCCGGTGAGCAAGCTGACCAAAGAGCAGGCGATGTACTATTTCCTCAGCGGGTACACGGCCAAAGTCGCCGGAACCGAACGGGGCATCACCGAGCCGGTGGCGACCTTCTCGGCGTGCTTCGGTGAAGCATTTTTGCCGCTGCATCCGACGGTCTATGCCAAACTCCTCGGAGAGAAGATCGACCAGCACGATGTCCATGTCTATCTCGTCAACACAGGCTGGATCGGCGGCTCCTACGGTGTGGGCAAACGGATGAGCATCAAAGATACCCGCGCCTGTATCAACGGCATCCTCAACGGTTCAATCAATGACACGGAGTTTGAGACCCTGCCGATCTTCAACCTTTCGATCCCCAAACATCTTGACGGGGTAGCGGACGATGCGATACTCAACCCCCGTAACACCTGGAGCGATACAGATGCATACGATGCCACCCTTGCCAGGCTTGCCGGGATGTTCATCACAAACTTTGATCGCTACAACGATCAGGGAAGTGAATTTGACTACGCTTCGGCCGGTCCGCATCTCTGACCGATCCTGCTGCCGCTCCACCGGCGGCGGGTGAGACAAAGGAGCCCGATGTCCACTTCTCTCAAGCACAAACTTATCAACATGTTTCGCGAAGTTCTTGTCCATCACAGCGATTCTCTGGCTTTTCGTGCCAAATTGTTGACTCTGCTGGTTCTTGGTAACGGTGATACGATCAACGAGTGTGAGAAGGAGGCGCTCAAAGAGATTGCCCACAGCTTCTATCCGGATGATCACGATCGGGCTCAGATTTTGCTCGAAGCGGTGTATGAGTTTTACGACAAGATCACGGAACGCAACAATCTCGTCTATGACAACCTGATCAGGAGCATCGAGGAGGATGTCCGAAACAAACCCCGTTTTGCGGCGAAAATTGATCCGCAGCTGTTTGGGAGACTCAAGGTATGTATCTTCGATGATGATGAGAAGGTTTTTCACGATCGACTGCTCGCTTTTCTAAAAGAGCTCAAGGATACGTATGGAAAGCTATAGATTTCTCATAACAGGAAAGGTACAGCACGTCTATTATCGCAAGTTTGTTGCCGATGCTCTGCGGCGTCTCGGTATCCGGGGATATGTCCGCAATCTCGAGGATGGCCGGGTCGAGGTGGTTGCACGTCTGTATGACGGAGAGATGGAGGATGTCGTAGCGGCATTGCACAGGGGATCTCCCATGAGTCGTGTCGACAGGGTCGAAACAGAGCTTCTCGACGGAGATGATCTGATCTACGATGGATTTGAGATACGGTACTGATCGCTGTTTACCCTCAATTTACCTTTCGGGGGCATAATGTCACTGTCAGTTCCCTGTGTGGTGCTTTTTGATATATCCCCCTTCAAAAGCATTTCCTCCTCCCTATGCTGCACAGGGGATCGGCAAACACTCTTCTTTGGTGCTTTGATATCCGGATAATTCCATGCTTTTATTGATATTCTGTATCTGAAATATGAAGTTGAGCTGTTTCCTACCCTGAGAGCCAACAAAGGGAAATAAAGTAGGGGGAGTAACGAGTGTTGGCTCGCTCGGGTAGTGTTGAAATTGTATTATAAAAAAGTCAAAAAAAAGTCAAATTCTCACTACTTCTGATATAATAATACAAAAAAGGATCCTTTGTGAGTTGGGAGTGGCTGATATCAATCGGACTGTTTGTTGGTGTGGCAGGCTATACTCCGGGACCCAACAATATCATTGCCATGACTATTGGATTCAATTATGGATATCGCAAAGTGCTTCCCCACCTGTTTGGCGTGCTGGTGGGGTTTCCGGTGATGCTGCTCTTGATCGGGTTTGTACTGCGTCCGCTAATGGAGCATTACACAACGGCTTTTTGGGTTTTGAAATCCATCAGCATTCTTTATATCCTTTATCTTGCGTGGCGGATCGCTGCGGCTCCGGTTGATGAAGCACTGCTTCCTGCCGAACGTACACCGCCGATAACCTTTTGGCAGTCGGTTGCTTTTCAGTGGATCAACCCCAAGGCATGGGTCGGCGCATTGACGACAGTGACCGTCTATATGATCCCGGAACACTTTCGGATGAGTCTGCTGATTGCGGTATTTCTCTCCATGCTCAGTATCGCAGGAGCTATCTCCATGTGGGCACTGATCGGCAGACAGATAAAGCGTTTCCTCTCGCATCCAAAGCAGGTGCGAGTATTCAATATCACGATGGCCGGACTGCTGCTGGTGGCGGTGGGGATGATGTTATAGCGTGCTAAGTGTTACGTGTTACGTTTTGTTTCGTGTTGGGTGTGCCGTTGTTGCGCTCTTCCCCCGGAAGTGGGGACTTCAGTCCCACCCAGCGGTTAGAAAACATGACACCTTCCATGTGAGCCTGAAGTCAGTAATACGTAACATAAAAAAGGATTTTTCCATGGAACTGGATCTTCTGACATACATTCTCCTGTTCCTCGTCGGCGGGATGGCGGGTTTTATGGACAGCATTGCCGGAGGCGGGGGGATCATCACGCTGCCGGCGCTGCTGGCGGCAGGTATTCCGCCCCATCAGGCACTGGCAACGAACAAGCTCCAAAGCACGTTTGGGAGCTTCACGGCCGTGAGCAATTATACCCGGCTGGGGATGGTCAGGCCATTTGATCTGATCGAGGGGGTGCTGTTTACCCTGATCGGCGCAGCATTGGGGGCATGGGCGGTGCAGCAGTTTCCGGCCGATTTTCTCGAACATCTTATCATGATTATGTTGATCGTGATTTTTCTCTACACCGCCTTTTCCCCTAAACTCGGTTTTGAGGCCGGTCGGCATAAAATGCCACCACGCCTTTTTTACGCTTTTGCAGGGTTGACTATCGGATTTTATGACGGATTTTTCGGGCCGGGGACTGGGAGTTTCTGGACAATGGCATTGATCCTGCTGCTGGGGCTTGATCTCAAACACGCAACGGCACAAACCAAACTGTTTAATTTCACCAGCAACGTGGTTTCTCTGGTGGTGTTTGCCTATGCAGGCCTGATGCTGTGGTCTGTGGGGATTGCGATGGGGGCAGGGCAGATCGCCGGAGCGTATGCAGGTTCGACACTGGTACACCGGCGGGGTGCGGGGTTTGTCCGTGTGTTCTTTTTGACCGTGGTGGCAGCGACGATCGTGAAACTGGTCATTGCATAATGAGTGAATTCTTCTGATTTGTAGATGTATGGAGTCGGGGTTTAAACCCCGCATATGCAGGATTGAAGTCCCGCCTCCTGATCTTTTCGGGGATGTACTACTCCTGTATGCAGATCTTCCCCTTGAGGGCACACCGGGCAGTGAAGAAAAAGACCACGAGAATTACACCGGTGGCAGCAGTCAGTATCCCGTATGATGTGTAGAGCATGGTGGTGTTTCTGGTGATATGGTACATGACCATAGCGGCGATAGCCATCGCAGCGACCGGAAAAACAAACGCCCACCAGGAGATGAAAAACTTCAAGCCGATGAAGCTGCGAAACATAAAGACCAGAAGCAAGGTGAAAAAGACCGCAATATTAAAAAGGATCATTGCGAAAGAATCCACTTGATGGTAAAGTTTAAAATATGCGATGAATGCTACAGCCGGCGGAGCGAGGAAGATGAACAGCGTAGGCATGAACTTTTGCGGCAGCTGATGGTGAAAAACGATTCGGTTGAGCAGCACCGCAAAGAGGATGATCCAGAAGAAAAATCCGACGCTGAAGTAGTACATCAAAATATGAGTTGATGCAAAACCAACCCCCCCAACCGGAACCAGCAGGTTGCCGACGATGGGGATAAACCAGGCGGGGTTGGAGTGATTGATTTCCTGATTGTGGGTGATCCATCGGCTGATGGTATAGAGGGTAAGAAACGTATGCATGGCGGTGCCGGCATACCAGACATAGAGGGCGGTATTTTTGTATTCTTCTTTGTAGATAATAGCCAGCATCAGCAGAGAGATGGAGATGGCAGCGAAAAAGTTGATCCGTACCGGATGGCGCCACTCTTCAATCACCTCTCCGGGATAGACGAGGAGCTTGACGATGTAAGTAAGGGTAATGATTGCAAACACTGCTGTGTCGATATAAAGGAGATACTCTCCGATATCTTTGGGCATCCCAAGCCACATTCCTGCTTTTTGCCATGCGATGGTGAGGCCGCTGAGTCCCATGACGACAGCAAACATCATCACCGGAAAAAACTGGAGCCGATTGTTTACCTGATTGGGTTGCCCCTCTGTTATTGCTTCTGAAGACATCTATTCCTCCTTAGTATAATTATAATGATAGTTATTATCATTAGTAATACAGCGGTGGGATTGTACCGGGATATCTCTTAGTTGTCAAGGGTGCAGAGGTGAGAAAATGAAAAATGAAAAAGATTTTTGCAACCTGAGTAGAAAAACTTCGTTATATTTTTGGGTACAATCTCACCAAAAACCAAGGAGATAGTTATGTCAACCATCAACGTCACATGCCCCCATTGCGGCAAAATCAACCGTATCCCGGCCAAAGAGAGCTATACCAAAGCCAACTGCGGTCATTGCAGGCACTCCCTCCTCGATACCCATCCCGTCGATGTCGATGCGCAGAAGTTTTCACAGTTTATCGGCGGGTCGGATCTGCCGGTGGTGGTGGACTTCTGGGCCGAGTGGTGCGGCCCGTGCAAGATGATGGCTCCGGCATTTACCCGGGTTGCTGCCTCCATGCCCCTCAAAGCGCAGTTTATCAAGCTTAATACCGAGGCGGTCCCCCAGATTGCCTCCCGGTATGGCATTCGGAGTATCCCCACTACCATTGTATTTAAAAACGGCCGTGAGGTGGATCGGGTGAGCGGCGCACTGCCAGAAGTACAATTGAAAGGCTGGATCGAACAGGCGATACGGAAATAAACCCGGAATGGCCGAACAGGTAATCTTTCTTAGCGCATCCTCTCTCCATTTATGCTAAAATTCCCCAAGCCATTTTCGGAGTCCTCATGATCGTCCTCAACCTTGTCGTTTATCTCCTCTTTCTTGCCGCTATCGGCTACTACGTCATCACCAACCTTCAGTGGTACAGTTACAAACTCGACCGGGTAGTCTTCCACCACACCAGGCCGTGGTGGCATCTGATCTACTTCCTGATCCCCTTCTCTCTGTATGCGTTTGTCTCTTCCGTCAGTCCATACGGATGGGTGGTGGCGCTGGCGTATCTGCCGCTGCTGTTTCTCTGGTACCGCGGATTGGACAAGCCGCTGGTATGGACGCAGCGGGTGAAACTCTTTTTCGGGGTCTTGATGCTGTTCGGGCTGCTGTTTGTGTTTGCCTCCCCCTATAAGGCGGTTTTCATTCCGATTCTTGTCGCGCACGGTGTCTCAGTCGTGATCGAAAAGATTCGTTTCACCGGATTCATGCGCCAGGCCAAAGCCAAACTGGATGGTATGGAGGATCTCGTTATTATCGGAGTGACGGCCAGTTACGGCAAGACCAGCATCAAAAACATCCTTGCCCATCTCCTGAAGGCTCGATACCGCACCTATGCCACTCCCCGATCCGTAAATACGCTTGCCGGTGTGGTCAAAGATATCAATGTGGATCTGCCTGAAGATACGCAAGTGTATATCGTCGAGATGGGGGCGCGGGGTGAGGGGGATATTGCAGAAATCAGTACGTTTGTCCGTCCCCATTATGCTGTAGTGGGTACCATTGGTCCGGCGCACATCGAGTATTTCAAAACGCTGGAGAATATTCGCAATACCAAAATGGAGATTCTGCAGAGTGACCGGATCAAGGAAGCGTGGGTGCACAGCAGCGCCCATGTCCAGCCCACGGAACGGGTACACGTTTATGGTGATGACATCTCCGATGTGGAAGCCACCCTTGAGGGGACCGCCTTTACCCTCAAGAACGTGCGTTATCACGCCTCACTTTTAGGGGCATTCAACGCGACCAATATTGCAGCTGCCATCCACATTGCACAGGTACTGGAACTTGATGAGACGACGATCCGTCAGCAGTTGGCTACCCTCGAGGCAACTCCCCATCGTCTGCAGCGGATCGATGCCGGCGGCAAAGTGATCCTCGATGACAGCTTCAACGGCAACATCGACGGGATGCTCGCCTCCTTTGATCTTGCAGCGACCTGGCCGGGACGCAAAGTGATCATTACCCCCGGCCTCGTCGAAGTGGACGATGTCCTCAACGAGCAGGTTGCCAAACGCGCCAACGAAGTGTTTGATCTCGTGATCATCACCGGGGATTTGAACTATGCTCTTTTCCAAAAGTTTATTGACGCTGAGAAACTTCTCAAGCTGGAGAGCAAAGCGCAGATGGAAACGATGCTGGCCGAGCAAACGCGGGCAGGGGACTTGATCCTCTTTGCCAACGACGCACCGAGTTTTGTGTAGGTGCGCTGTTGCGCACGTATATTGGTGTATTGGTCACTGGTGATTTGTGGACGGCCAAATGTCGCGCAGGGTGTGCAAGTCGCGCAGGGTGCGCAATTGCGCATCAAAATCGCAACGCGATTTGTCAAAACATCATCATTATCTGATAAAAACTTCCCTGAGTGCCAAATGTTATGGACTAATACAGAGACTTGACAAAAACAAAATAAAATGTTATCATGTGATGATAACGAAAGGAGAATGGCGTGGACGATCTTGACACTCTGCTGATACAGTTGATCGAAGATTTTTGGGACAGCATCGAACGATATATGCGAGACTATTAGGAGTGAAATGATGAAAACAAAAACAGTTTATGTCGGGATTATCTCCCGGGAAGCATACAAAGCGCGAACGATGGCGATCGCAAGAGGTGAGTATCTCCCCAAAAAACATGAGCCAAAAATATGGTTCGAGTCTCTTCAGTCGATGGCGCAAATCCTCAGCAACGAAAACAGAAAGCTGCTCAAAGTTATTGTGACGCAAAAGCCAGCATCTCTCGCAGAGCTTGAGACGATAACCGGCAGAAAAAAGTCCAACTTGTCCCGTACACTGAAGACGTTGGAACGGTACGGGATCGTCAAACTCCACAAGGAGAAAAATCGAACCGTACCCGAGGTCCTGGCTACGGAGTTTCGAGTAGCATTCGGATTGGACGAATTGGCGGCATAGTTTCTGCCGCACCGACGCATGTCACCATTGTCCAGGGGCTGGGACTTCAGTCCCACATTGCGGCTGAAGTCGCACCTGATACCATACCTGACCAATAACCAATGCGCCAATATACCAATATACCAATATACCAATACACGGTGCGCCTCCGCGCGCCTCTCTGTCACTTTTCTACCACTTTCCAAACAAAAGATAGATTTAAACTTGAAATTAAGAGAGAGAGCTATTTGTTATAATGAAACCAATTTCAACAAAAAGGATTCATGATGGGGAAAATCATGATGGCCATTTTTTCTGGTTCCATAT
Organism: Campylobacteraceae bacterium; assembly: GCA_027031505.1. Lineage (GTDB taxonomy): Bacteria > Campylobacterota > Campylobacteria > Campylobacterales > Sulfurovaceae > S017-3. The sequence goes on from JALVQH010000281.1 coordinate 9,955, forward strand.
CTCTCCTGATATGGAACCCACTCCAAACATTCCAAACAATGGAACGACTCCTGCTAATTTTACGTTATAGGACCCATCGGGAAAAACGCGATACACTGTTCCAAATCGGGAGATATGGAACCAGTGAGATATGGAACCAGTGTGGGGACGCAACTTCAGGTGCGTTTGGTTGCCGGCTGTGGCTACTGAACGTTCTCGTGGGGGAGGGTGGTATCGGTATCTTCGAGCCGGAGTGTGAGGGGGTGCCTGGC
>JALVQH010000282.1 GCA_027031505.1 Campylobacteraceae bacterium
AGCATAGCCTCAGTGCGCCCCAGAGCGTACTTTTCAATCCCGACGATCTTGCCCCGACGGCGGATTCCGGCGGTATCAACGAAGGTGATTTGGTAGCCGTCGTGTTCGATCGTCTCATCGATGGGGTCGATGGTGGTACCGGCGACATCACTCACCACGGAGCGCTCAATGCCGAGCAGCGCGTTGAGGAGAGAGCTTTTACCGGTGTTGACGCGTCCGATGATCGCTACGCGGATATCCCGGTTCTCCTCTTCGGGCGCTTCTTCCTGCGTAAGAAACTGTTCAAGGGAGAGGTCGTCATCTTCGATGATTTCCGGTTCGATGATCATTTCCCGCTCGGGGATGTACTGTTCGAGCCAGCGGTAAAAGGGAGTCATTTTTCGGTTGTGGCTGACTGAGATGGGAAACATGGTTTCGGCGCCAAATTCGATAAATTCCCAGAACCGCTCCTGCTCCTCTTTGTCGTTGTCGATTTTGTTGACCACCAGCGCAATCGGCTTGCCCAGCTCCTGCAGGCGGTAAAAAAGTGTTTTATCCTCTTCGTCCGGAAGCTGTTTGCCGTCGACGAGATAGAGGATCACGTCGGCTGCTTCAGCGGCACGCATCGCCATGTCGCCGACTTTGGAAAACAGATCGCTGGTGTAGTCGATCCCCCCGGTATCCAGCACCTCAAAATCACGGGTGTCCGAAATCGTAACGATCCGCTTTTTGACATCGCGTGTAGTGCCGCTGATGTCGGACGTGATGGCATCCCGTTGACGGGCCAGGCGGTTAAACAGGGAGCTTTTGCCCACATTGGGGCGGCCGAGGATGGCGACTTTTTTCATAAGGTCTCCTGTGAGGTAGTGGATGACGGCGGCAGACTTTCGATGTACAGACTCTGGGACGGGAAGGCAAAGCTGGCACCGTGTCGCTCCACGATCTCCATGATTTTCAGGTTCAGGTCTTCCCGGATTTCCAGGTAGCTTTTCCACTCGGATCTGGCAGCAAACGCATAGATCAAAATGCCAAGATCACTGGCATTGAAATCGCGGAAGTTGACCAGTTTGGTCTCATGCTGGGCAATATCGGGATGGCGATCCAGCAGTGTGCGCAGATCGGCAACTATCGCCTCAACGGTGCTGCGGGGGGTATCATAGGTCAGACCGATGGTCATCTTGATCCGTCGGATCCCGCGGCGGGAATAGTTTTCGATCGGGCTGAGGGCAACGATGGAGTTGGGAATAGCGATCAGAGACTTCTCAAATGTGCGGATTTTGGTGGTGCGCATACCGATGTCTTCGACGACACCCTCAATATCATTGACTTTGATCCACTCTCCGATCTTGACAGAGTGATCCACGAGAAGGGCGATGGAGCCGAAGAGGTTGGCGGCAGTATCTTTGGCGGCCAGCGCCAGCGCCAGTCCTCCGATTCCGAGTGAAGCAAAAAAGGCCGTGACGTTGATCCCGAAGTTGTACAGAATTGCCATGATACCAAACAGAACGATCAGTATCCGTATCATCCGGACGATGAAACGGCTCAGTTCATAGGAGAGATGATCGTTCGTGTTGCTGACGCGGTAGAGAAGCTCCCGAGCTGCCGGCGTAATAGCATACAGCGCCCAGAAGATAATGTAGATCGAAGCAGCATCGAGAAGCAGTTTGATAAGCTCGGTCTGATGAAATGTCAACTGAAAGAATATCCGCAATCCCACTACGACAAAGAGGAACCGAATCGGCCCCTGGAGCTCCTGGACGATCAAATCATCGACGGTGGTAGATGTTTTTTTCGCTAGTTTTGTCAGAAAGCCCATGACGATTGAGGTAAAAACTTTGCGCAGCAAGAGGAAAAAAAACAGGACAAAAAAGGCAGCGATGAGGTTGGCAAGCGGTACGCCGAAAATGTTCAGGGACATGTATTCACTGTAGCGGCCGGTGTAGAGCTTGTTGAGCCACGGCTGGATGGAATGGTACAGATCGAGATCGAGCCCATTGATCGCTTGCGATCCCTTTTTGACAACCGTATCGATTGCGTGAGCCGTTGCGTTGTGATCGCCCATCTGGTACTCCTGAAATAGCGATTGGATTAGCGAATTCTATCAAAAATATGCTATACTCCCTGCATGATAATTCGGGCAATCGTAATTGTATTAATGTTTTTTTTCGCCGGATGCGAAGGAAATGGTCGTTTTGGTATACGCTCTTCTTTGTTGGGAGGGTTTGCCTCTGCCGAAGTAAACACGACTGAGTATGACGGCAGGTATTCTATCACCATTCGTGTCCATTCGACCGGTATCTACAATCTCGTACGCGGTAAACGGATTGAAAAATACCGGTCACACGGCCATGTTTATCATGGAAAATATTACAGTGACCTTTTCGTGATTGAGAAATGGGCAAACAACAAACATTCTCTGACTGAATACCGGTTTCATTATCGACGGCACATAATTGTACGTCATTATCGGGACTGGATCAAAAACAAACCCAACGAAGACGTAACCGATACGATGGACTATTTCGGACATGATGATTTTCTAACTGTGATGCACAATGCTGTCCGGGGTGAGTCCAGAACATTTGGAAAACGCAAAACGGTCATCGTTGCCGGTGCAGACAATACGCACGGCAGAATGCCTGTTTATGTCTCCAACGATCCCGTACGCCTCCGGCAATGGGGCGGTGGTTCAGAGGGCAGTTTGATCCAGGTCGGTGTCTCCAAAAAAATTTTTGACGGAGGCAAAGGAAGCATCACTGCGGTGCTGGATGCCCGGAATCATCCGATACGTCTGGTGATCAACAAAGTTAAAATCGTTGGTGTAGTTACTGTTAAACCAATAAAAATCAAGTAATACAGGGAGAAAAACATGAAAACCATTGAAGGCAATCTGAGCGTAGACCGTTCGAGAAAAGTTGCCATTATCAGTGCCCGCTTCAATCACTTTATTACTGACCGTCTCGTAGAAGGTGCCCGGGATGCCTATGTCCGTCACGGCGGAGATGCCGAGGATCTTGATCTGATCCTTGTTCCCGGGGCTTTCGAGATCCCGTTTGCCCTCGACAAAGCGTTTGCCTCCGGCCAATACGACGCGGTATGCTGTCTCGGAGCTGTGATCCGCGGCGCGACACCGCATTTTGACTATGTCTCTGCCGAAGCGACCAAGGGAGTCGCCAATGTCACCCTCAAGCACGGCAAGCCCGCCTCGTTCGGTGTCCTCACCGTCGACAGCATCGAGCAGGCCATCGAACGTGCCGGTACCAAAGCGGGCAACAAAGGAGCCGAAGCGATGACGGGGTTGATCGAGATGATCAACTTGTATGAGGAATTAGGAGTGAGGAATTAGGAGTGAGGAATTAGGAATTAGGAATTATGGTATGTAAATTCGATTTTCTGGAGGCGGGACTTCAGTTTCGCACCGGATCAAGATCGATGCTTTGTCTACCAT
>JALVQH010000283.1 GCA_027031505.1 Campylobacteraceae bacterium
CGTCTATCAGGCCAGCAAAGGGAAGCTTGAAGCAGCGCGTCAGGCGTACGGCCTCTCAACCCCTCTGCTCACGGCCGACAGTGTGATCGTGGCCGAAGATGGCGCCATTCTCCGCAAGGCGGCAAGTGTCGAGGAAGCACGGGAGATGTTGTGGCACCAAAGCGGATCGAAGATGGTGATTGTATCCGGATTGCATTTTCAGCGTGCCGATCTTTTGCTGGTCGATGTTTCCGCGACGCATTACCGTTTTGATCCTTTTGATGCAGATGAGGTGGAGGCGTATCTGGCCAGCGGAGACTGGAGGGGCAAAGCCGGTGCCTGCATGGTCGAGGGGTTCTGCCGAAAGTATATCCGCGAAGTGCGCGGTCTGGAGAGTACGGCAATGGGTTTGCAGGTAGAAGTCCTGCTGCCGTGGCTGAAGGAGCGGGGATGAGAGTAGCAGCCGGTGTGATCAAGTTTCTGACCATTCTTGGACTTTTGGGTATTGGTGCTGTTGGTGCGGTTTTTGTCTACTTTTATTACGAAACCGATCTTGATGCCGATACGCTGATTCACTATTCTCCCGATGTCTCAAGCGAGATTCTTGACCGAAACGGCAAGCGATTGGCCTATGTATTTAAAGATCGTCATCGTCTTTACGCCACGTATGATGAGATTCCGCCGTATCTGATCGAAGCGCTGGTGGCAATCGAGGATACGAAATTTTTCGAACATCCCGGGGTCAATCCCGATGCCATCCTGCGCGCTATCGTTCGGGATCTTCGGGCGCGGCGTTTTGTTGAAGGGGGCAGCACGATTACTCAGCAATTGGTCAAAATTACTCTGCTCAGCAGCCGAAAAAAACTCATTCGCAAAATCCGAGAAGCGATCCTTGCTTTCAAGATCGAACACCGCCTTACAAAAGAGGAGATTCTCGAACGCTACCTCAATGAAATCCCCTACGGCAACAATTATTATGGAGTCAAAACGGCTGCTCAGGGGTATTTTCACAAACAGCTCAAGGAGCTGACCCTCAAAGAGTCGGCACTCCTTGTAGGGCTGCCCAATGCCCCTTCGTACTACAACCCGATTCGCCATCCCCGGCGGGCGTTGAACCGGGCCAATGCCATCCTGTTTCGCATGAAATCATTGGGGTGGATTACCGAGGAGGAGTATCTTCGAGCCTCCAAGGAGATTCCGAAAGTTTATCGCAGCACCCTGACCCAAAACGTCGCTCCGTATATTGTGGATGAGGTGTTGCGGCGTTTCAAGGGGCGTTTTGGTGACATTCGTACCGGAGGATACACCATTTATACGACGATTAATCTGCAGATGCAGAAGATTGCCCGTACGGCAGTGGCAGACAACTTTCGTCGTTTGCTTGAGCGGTACGGGGAATCTCCAGAAAAAAGCACCTTGAACGGTGCATTGATTGCGGTTGAAAATCGTACGGGAGACATCCTGTCGCTCGTCGGAGGTGCGGATTACAGGAAAAGCGCTTTCAATCGGGTCACAATGACGAAACGGCAGCCGGGATCGGCGTTTAAGCCTTTTATCTACCAGACAGCGCTCGATATGGGGTACAATCCGGCTACCAAACTGACCGATCTGGCCCGGACTTTTTCGTATACCGTCAACGGCCACACAAAGATTTGGTCCCCGCGCAATTACGAGAGGAACTACAAGGGATTTATTACCCTTCGGGAGGCGCTGGTGCATTCACGCAATCTTGCCACTGTCAATCTCGTTTACGACATTGGCGTAGAGACCGTCCGAAAGCGGCTGGCATTGCTTGATGTCCCCCATATCCCCGGAGATCTTTCGATTGCACTGGGCAACCTGGGACTGAGCCCTCTCAAAATGGCGCAAATCTATACAGTCTTCTCCAACCGGGGACATATGATAGAGCCCCGTCTGGTGAGCAAAATTCTTTCGAGAAAAGGGGCAGTGCTTTTCGAAACACACCCCAAAGAGATCGCCAACTTTACAAAACCGGAGCAGGCGTATCTCATGACAGATATTCTGCGGGATGTCATCAGGCGGGGAACCGGGCGAAATGCCCGGGTAGCCGGGATCCAACTGGCCGGAAAAACCGGGACAACCAATCGCGGTGTGGACGCCTGGTTCTGCGGCTATTCGCCTACCGTTACGACGATTGTCTGGTACGGAAGAGACACCAATCTCCCCATTGGAAAACATGCTACCGGAGGATCGGTTGCCGCACCTGCATTTGCCGATTTTTATCGACGGCTGTTGCAGCTTTATCCTGATACGCCTCGTCGTTTCATGAGACCCGAAGAGGTGATGGAGGGGGAGATTGACGGCCGCCGGGAGTTGTATACGACTGTTTCCCTGCTTCCGGGGGGCTCCCGGCTGCCTGAGGGGGGGATCACCGAAATGTTTGACGATCTGAACATGACGGAGACAAACGCAACCGGCACTATTTTGGATGCGCCCGAAGACGATTTGGAGGTGATTCGTTTTGACGATGGGTCGGAAACCGACGAGGCGGATTCTCCGGATGCTCCCCCCTCGGCAAAACCTCCGAAAACATTCGACCCTCTTCACCTCACCCCCAAACCCCCGCGACCGATTGAGGAAGAGAGGGATACCTTGTTTTGAGTCGTATCATGCGGTATTGTCTTTGAACGGCACAGGGTTGTGTTCTGAGAAAACATTGCACGAAACCGCTCTGTATCTGTTGCGGAGCACTGCGGTGCATATGCCTCGGTATTGGAGGCGGGAAAGCGCTCTACACCTCTACTTTTTGCACCTTTTGTCTGTGGCTCGTGTCGTGCATGCTGATGTAGGCATGGATTGCCCGTGCGGCTTTTTTCCCTTCTCCCATCGCTTTGATGACGGTGGCTGCACCGCTGCTTGCGTCGCCTCCGGCAAAGGTGCCTTCTACACTGGTCATGTAGTTTTCGTCCACAATGATAACCCCCCTCTCATCCCTTTTGATGTCCGGTGCACGATCCAGAAACAATCGATTGGGTACAGTCCCCAGTGCCTCAATGACCGTGTCGCACTCCATATAGAAGGTGCTCCCCTCTATGGGTTCTGGAGATATGTTTCCGTCTTCGTCCTCTACAAGCTCCATCCGGACCAACTCCATGTAGTCGATGAATCCGTCATCGTCGCCGTGAAATCTGACCGGGGCGACACGTTCGTGGAAGATGATTCCCTCTTCGAGAGCATGTTGCAGCTCCTCTTTGCGTGCCGGAGCCAGTTCGCGGGTTCTCCTGTAGATGATGTGCACTTCATCGGCACCCAGTCTTCTGGCTGTTCTTGCTGCATCCATCGCTACATTCCCTGCTCCGATAACTGCCACTTTGTTGCCGCAGTTGATGGGGGTATCCCATTCGGGAAACCTGTAGGCCTTCATCAAATTTGCACGGATGAGGAATTCGTTGGATGAGTAGACATTGTCCATGGGATTTTCACCGGGGATGCCCATGAATTTCGGTGCGCCGGCACCCATCGCCAAAAAAACAGCATCGTTTTGACTGACCAGTTCATAATAATAGATATTTTGACCTACGGTATGGTTCAATTCGATCTTGACCCCCATCTCCTTGAGGTGCTCGATCTCTTTCTCCACAATCGCTTTGGGGAGTCGAAATTCCGGTATACCGTATATCAACACACCGCCTGGTTTGTGCAGTGTCTCATAAATGGTAACAGCATACCCGTATTTTCTGCACTCTGCGGCGCATGCCAGTCCGGCAGGCCCTGATCCCACGATGGCAATATGCTTATCTTCATTGTTGGCCTTGATCTCGTCTATCTCCACCTCGTGTGTCCGACCCCAGTCGGCGATAAATGCCTCCAGTCTTCCAATCGCAACCGGCTGACCAAATTTTTCCAGGATACAGGCGCCTTCACATTGTTTTTCCTGCGGACAGACCCTTCCGGAGCAGGCGGGGAATGCATTGTCCTCTTTGACAAGGAGATACGCCTCTTTGAATTTTCTTTGTGCTATAAGCAGGTTCATCTCTTTGATACCGATGGTGACCGGGCAAGCCGGTTCACATTTCGGCTTTTTGCACTGGATACATCGGGAAGCTTCTTCGACTGCCTGATCTTCAGTGTAGCCATACAGCACCGAATCGAAATTTGTAATACGTTCCATGGGAGACTGTTTGCCTATGGGGACTCTGGGTTTAATCTTCGGCATTATTTGGATCCTCCTTTGTGAGCTTCATAATAATCATTGGCCTCTTTTTCCTTTTTTTTGAACATGTTGTATCTTTTGATCGCTTTGTCCCAATCAACCTTCCGGCTGTCAAACATGGGTCCATCCACACAAACAAGCTTCATTTTTCCATCGATATAAAGTCGGCAGGCACCGCACATACCCGATCCATCGACCATCATCTGGCGTGTGGTGAAGAGATTGTCTATGTTGTTTTTGGCCAGAACTGTTGAGACTGCTTTGATGGTAGGCAGCTTGCCGCCCCCAAATACAAAGTCAATTTTCTCTCCCCTGTCAATCATTTTCTGCAATACGGTGATGTAATTGCCTGCTTCGCCAAAAGAACCGTCTTCGGTTGTGATGATGTGCTGGTCTGCCAATGCTTTGGCAAGATACTCTTCCGGATAAATCTCTTTTTCGCTGGGAAAAGTCTGGATAGAGGTGATTGTATTGCCCTCTATTTTGCTCAGTGCTTCACAGATGGCATAATTCTCTGCCTGCCCGCATACGGCATCGGAAACGACGACTACATTGCCGTATGCCTTCTCTTTTATGCCATGTCCGAGAGGGCCGATGACATTTTCAAAGTGGGTTATGCCGTCTCTGAGCTCTTTGGACGTTTTTCCGAGTTTTCGTATAAACATGGTGAGTTTTCCATTCTCGGCTTTCATGACGGACATGGGGATCCTCTCCCCCTCTTTCCTCGTCATGAGCATGACAAACTGCCCGGGATGAAACCGTTCGACAATCTCCGGTGCTTCCACATCGACAAGATAATCCATCGAATCCAGATCGATCATTTTTGTTATGGCAAATGGCATTTTTTCCTCCATGATATGTATGGTGTCCTTTGTGTTTATTCGGAAACATTATAACAGAACAGAATAACAAATCAGTAACAAAATATCGATAAAATGGGCTTTTAATAGGAGTGATGTCCTCCGATTTATCTCTCTGCCAACAAAAGTGTGGCATCATGCGATACTCCAATAACGGATACATCTGAAATTCATGCAACCTGGCCAGGGGGAAAAATGGAACCCGTTCACTCTTTTTCTATTGCCAAGATACGCAATGGAAAAAAAATACCTTTCGAAGATACATTGATCCGTGAGGTCAAACTGACGATCGCAGTCAACGGTGAAGAGATTGCCGCGCTGATGGCGACGCCGATCGATCAGAAAGCGCTGGCGATCGGATATTTGATGAGTGAAAACATCCTGACTCAGGTTTTGGATGTCTCTAAAATATCGCTTGAAGAGGAGGGTACCCGGGTAGCTGTCCGTGCCACGATCGACAGCGAGGCTGCCCGCAAACTCTCTGCTGAAGGCGTAGTGATCAGCGGCTGCGGCCGGAGCACGACGGCCAACATCGACCCCGGGACGATTCGTGCCCGTATCCTGACGATCGACTATGCTCGTCCGGCGGCGTGGATCAGTGAAACGATGGAGGGATTTGAGGTACATTGCCGTCTCTATCGCCAAACCGGATCGGTGCACACGGCAATGCTGGTGCTCGAAGACGGCACGACGTTTGTCGCCGAGGACATTGCTCAGCACAATACGGTTGACAAAGCGATCGGCAAAGCCCGTCTCGCCGGAGTCGATACGACCCGGAGCGTGCTGTTTGTCAGTGGCCGCCTCTCCTCGGAGATGGTTGCCAAAGCGGTCATGCACGCCGTTCCCATCGTCGTCTCCCGTACCGCGTCGACGTGTCTCGGGGTGCAGATTGCCGAGAAGTTTGGCCTCACCCTTGTCGGTTTTGCCCGCAAAGGCTCGATGAATATTTATACCCACGACTACCGCATTATCGCTGAGGAGGCAGGATGACCCGGCTCGATATCTATGGATTTGATGAAGTTTTGAAGATGGCTCTGGAGCGTGCCGTACCGACACGACGGACGGAGAGTGTGATGCTCGACCGGGCGCTGGGGCGGGTGATTGCCCATGCCGTGATCTGCCGCAAAAACATGCCCGCGTTTGACAACTCGGCCATGGATGGGTTTGCCGTGCGGCAGGCCGATGCCGGGCAGCGGGTCGCGGTGATCGGGACGGTGTTTGCCGGGGAGATTCCCGCCATGGAGGTGCAGCCCGGGCAGGCGGTGCGGATCATGACCGGAGCACAGGTTCCCGCCGGAGCGGATACCATCGTCCCGATCGAAGATGCCCTGGATGTGACCGAAACATCGGTACAACTTCCTGAAATGCTGAAACGGGGAAACAATCTTCGCCTCCGGGGTGAGGAACAGGAGGAGGGAGCCGTACTGATCGAACCCGGGGTGCGCCTCGAACCTTCCCATATCGCGATGCTATCGGCGCAGGGGATTGTGGCTGTGGAGGTGACGGCTCCGCTGCGGATCGCGGTGGTCTCGACCGGAGATGAGATTCGGGAGCCGTGGGAAGCGAGTACCGATGACGAAATTTACAATGCCAATGCCTTCGGGATCACCGCGTTGCTGCGCCGATACGGGTTTGACCCCACATATGCCGGGTCGATCCCGGACGATCTGGCAGCGACCCGGGCGATGATCGCCGATCTCAAGCGCTACGATGCGGTTATCAGTACCGGCGGGATCAGCATGGGGGAAGCGGACTTCCTCTACGAAGCCTACACGGACAACGGGATGGAGCCGATCTTTCACGGGATCAATCTCAAGCCCGGCCGTCCGGTGATGATGGGGGAGATGGGGGAGACGTTTGTGATGGGGATGCCGGGCAATCCGCTCACGGCGATGGTGACGATCCTTCTGCTGTCTCTGCCGGTACTTTTCCGCCTTCAAGGTGCTGTGCGGTATCACCACCCTTACGTGACGGCCGTCAATGCCAGCCCCTTCAAAGCCCGTCCCGGACGCACCAATCTCGTACTCGGGGAACTTAAAAACGGAGCCTTCCACGTCACCCGCAACAACAAATACGGCTCGGGAATGCTCACCCCCCTGATGGAGTCCAATGCCGTGGCGATCCTCGGGGAGAGCCGCAACGGTGCCGAAGCGGGAGAGACGCTCAAAGTAGTACTGATCGGTTACGATGCAATGACCGAGACGCAAGAAACTGTCAATGGTTAGGAGATGTATCCGACTCAGGAGGCAGGGCTTCAGCCCTGCATAACGGGACTGAAGTCCCTGCTCCTGATTGGGTATTACCCGTCGGGTTACCAACGATAACGACACAACAGGAGGAAACCCCATGAAGAAAACAGTACTTGCCACCCTGATGCTCACCACGATCAGCATGGCGAGAGAAAAAGTAGTCGTCTTCCACGCCGGAAGCCTTTCCGTGCCGTTTGCTCAGATGGAAAAAGCCTTTGAAACCAAATATCCGCAGTACGATCTCGTCCGCGAAGCGGCCGGATCGCGAGCGTGCGCGCGCAAGATCACCGACATCGGCAAACCGGCCGATGTGATGGCCAGCGCCGCCTACAAAGTGATCGACAATCTCCTCATCCCCGATTATGCCAAGTTCAACGTGCAGTTTGCGACCAACGAAATGGCGATCGCCTACACCCCCAGATCAAAATATGCCGACACCGTCACCGCCGACAACTGGCCGGATATTTTCCTCAAAAAGGGGGTCAAAATCGGCCACTCCAACCCCAACCTCGACCCCTGCGGTTACCGCAGTATCCTTGTGACCAAGCTGGCGGAGCGCTATTACAATAAACCGGGTTTTTACGAGGCGCTCCTCGGATACGGAACCTCCTACACCAACGGAGAGGAGAAGAAAAACAAAGTGATCGTCCGCCCCAAAGAGACCGATCTGCTCGGCCTCCTCGAGGCTGGAGCGTATGACTACCTCTACATCTACAAATCGGTGGCGCAACAGCATGGATTGAAGTACATCACTCTTCCTCCCGAAGTGAGCCTCAAATCGAAGAAATTTTCCGATCGGTACAAGCAGGTGTCCTTCCAGATCACCGGGAAAAAACCGGGAGAGCTGATCACCAAAAAGGGGGCCCCGATGGTGTACGGGATCACGGTGGTGCAAAACAGCGCCAAACATTTGCCCCGTAATGAGGCCGGCGCCGTGGCGTTTGTCCGTTTTGTTCTCTCGCCTGAAGGGCAGGCGATCATGCGCAAAAACGGTCAGGGTGTCATCGTTCCGCCGACGATCACCGGCGATGCGCGCCTTTTGAATGCAGGAGATACGGGGCATAGATGAGAGGGGATGCCGGTGTACTCAGTGTGAGAGATGTGACGCTGCAAAAAGGGACATTTGCCCTCGGCCCTCTCTCCTTCGACGTGCCGCAACACTCCTATTTTGTTATCCTCGGCAAAACCGGCAGCGGCAAGACACTCCTGTTGGAGTCACTGGCGGGCTTGCAGCCGGCAGAGGGGCAGGTGGTGTTTGACGGGAAGGAGATTACCCGGAAGCTCCCCGAGGAGCGGGAGTTTGGGTTGGTATATCAGGATTTTGTCCTCTTTCCCAATCTGAATGTCCGGGACAATATCCGCTTTGCCGGCCGGTTTCGGGCGATTGAGGGCGCTGGGGCACTGTTTGAGGATGTGGTCGATTTTCTCGATATTGCACCGATACTGGATCGGAGGATTGCCCATCTGAGTGGCGGGGAGAAGCAGCGGGTGGCGCTGGCGCGGGCGATTTACTCCCGACCGAAACTTCTGCTGCTCGATGAGCCTCTCAGTGCGATCGACCCGACTTTTCGCACCGCCATCATGATTGCCCTCAAGCAGATCGTTATCCGGTACGGCATGTCGATCATCCACGTCACCCATAACTTCCGCGAAGCAACCTTCCTGGCCGATCGGATCGCGGTGATGATGGAGGGACAGATCCTTCAAGTGGGAGAGGCCGAAGAGGTGCTCCACCATCCGACCAGTCTGGCTGCCGCCAAATTTCTCGGGTTCAAAAACATCCTCCCCGCTTCGGTGCTGGGACGGACGGAAGATCGACGGCTCTTTTCCGTCAACCCCAACGCCATCCTCTTCTCCCGCCACCGGCAGGATCGTGAACACTGCCTTGAGTGCACGGTCGAAGAGATCGTCATCCAGGCCGATGTCAACAAAGTCATCGCCCGCACGGGGGATCGGACACTCTACGCCAAACTCCCCAAAACCATGTTTGCCAAATTACACATCACGGCAGGCGAGCAGCTTTATGCCTGCATCGCGGATCGGGACATCATGTGGCTGCCCGAAGCGGTAGCTCTCGAGGAGGGATGATGAGAAACGATCGGTTTTTTCTCGGGATTTTTCTGCTGCTTGCTTCGGTGATCGTCCTCTTTCTGATGGTGCCGCTCGGGAAACTGTTTATCAGTACCGGCCTCCTCTCGATCACCCGAACGCTGGTTGAGCCGGAAGTGGCGGAGAGCATCGGGCTGACCCTGCGGACGGCGCTGTGGGCGGTGCTGTTCGTCGCGGTGACGGGGATTCCATTGGCATACTTGATTGCCCGCTATTCGTTTCGGGGCAAAAGTCTCCTCGAAGCGCTTCTTGACATCCCGGTGATGGTACCCCACACGGCGGCGGGGATTGCGCTGCTCGTGGCGTTTAACGACGGTTACGTCGGGCGTGTTCTCTCTGCATTGGGGCTGGAGATGATCGATACCACCACGGGGATCATGGCGGCGATGATGTTTCTCTCGGCGCCTTTTCTGATCAACGGAGCCAAAGAGGGGTTCAAAAAGGTGGATGTCCGGTACGAAAAAATCGCCCGCACCCTCGGAGCCGGGCCGATGCGTACGTTTTTCAGCGTTTCTCTCCCCAATGCACGCGGAGAGATCATCAACGGAGCGCTGATGATGTGGAGCCGTGCCCTCGGGGAGTTCGGCGCGGTGGTGATCATCGCCTACCATCCGATGGTTGCGCCTGTCCTTATTTATGACCGGTTCAACAACTATGGATTGAGCTACTCCGCCCCCGTCGCGGCAGCGATGATCCTCGTATCGGTGATCTTGTTTCTCACGGTACGGCTGGTGAACAACCGGTACGGGAGATAGAGCGATTATTTAGTAGCGTTTGTTTCAGCGGTTTCAATAAGGCTTGTAAACAGATCGTGTA